>NZ_SMKD01000222.1 GCF_004348595.1 Micromonospora sp. KC723 | reverse complement strand
CCCCGGGTCTCGGCCAAGCCGATGCCGCCCCGGCGGCCGGCCGCGCCGACCCCCGGGCCGAAGCCCAAGGGCCCGGTTCCCGGCCCGCCGCAGTCGGTGACCCCGGTCGCCAAGCCGGCGAGCGCTCACGACATCGAGGTGGCGGCCGCCGAGGCGCGCGCCGCCGCGCTGAAGGCTGAGCAGGAGGCCGCGGTCAAGGCCGCCCAGGCCGCCCGCCAGCAGCAGCGCGAGAACGTCCGGCGCGAGCCCCCGACCGAGGGTGGTCCGCGTCCCGGTCCGCGTCCGGGTCCGGGCGCGATGCCGCCCCGCCCGGGTTCCTCGGCCGCCGGTCGTCCGGGCGCCCCGGCCCCGGGCCCGAACGCCCGTCCGGGTGGCCGTCCGCCGGCGCGCGGCGCCGGCAACAACCCGTTCGGCATTCAGGGCGGCCAGCAGCGGCCCCCGGCCGCCGGTGCCGGCGGTCCCCGTCCCAGCCCGGCGGGCATGCCGCCGCGGCCCAGCCCGGCGTCCATGCCGCCGCGGCCCAGCCCGGCTTCGATGCCGAGCCAGCGGCCCACCACGGGTCGCCCCGGTGGCCCCGGCGCGGGCCGTCCCGGTGGCGGCGCCGGTCGCCCGGGTGGCGGCGGCGGCGGTGGCGGTGGCTTCCGTGGCGGTCCCGGCGGCGGCGGCGGTGGCGGTGGCTTCCGTGGCGGTCCCGGTGGTGGCGGCGGCGGTGGCGGTGGCTTCCGTGGCGGTCCCGGTGGCGGCGGCGGTGGTGGTGGCGCTCCGGGTGGCGGGTTCCGTCCGGGCGCTCCGGCCGGTGGCGGTGGTCGTCCCGGTGGTGGCGGCCGTGGCCGTGGCGGCGGCGCCGCGGGTGCCTTCGGGCGCCCGGGTGGTCGACCGACCCGTGGCCGCAAGTCCAAGAAGCAGCGCAGACAGGAGTTCGACAACCTGTCGGCTCCGACCATGAGCTCGGGTGCTCCCCGGGGTCAGGGTCAGGTCGTCCGGCTCTCCCGTGGGGCCTCGCTGTCGGACTTCGCCGACAAGATCAACGCCAACCCGGGTTCGCTGGTCCAGGAGATGTTCAACCTGGGCGAGATGGTCACCGCGACCCAGTCCTGCTCCGACGACACCCTGCTGCTGCTGGGTGAGCACCTCGGCTTCGACGTGCAGATCGTCAGCCCGGAGGACGAGGACCGCGAGCTGCTCGCGCAGTTCAACATCGACCTCGACGCCGAGGTCGCGGAGGACCGCCTGGTCAGCCGTGCGCCGGTGGTGACCGTCATGGGTCACGTCGACCACGGTAAGACCAAGCTGCTCGACGCGATCCGCAAGGCGAACGTGGTGGCCGGCGAGGCGGGTGGCATCACCCAGCACATCGGCGCCTACCAGGTCCACGTGCCGCACGAGGGCGAGGACCGCGCGGTGACCTTCATCGACACCCCGGGTCACGAGGCGTTCACCGCCATGCGTGCCCGTGGTGCCCAGGTCACCGACATCGTGGTGCTGGTCGTCGCGGCGGACGACGGCGTGATGCCGCAGACCATCGAGGCGCTCAACCACGCCAAGGCGGCCGACGTGCCGATCGTGGTCGCGGTCAACAAGGTCGACAAGCCGGAGGCCAACCCGGACAAGGTCCGCCAGCAGCTGACCGAGTACGGCCTGGTCGCCGAGGAGTACGGCGGCGAAACCATGTTCGTCAACGTGGCCGCGAAGCCGGGCATCGGCATCGACGACCTGCTCGAGGCGGTCCTGCTCACCGCCGACGCGTCGCTGGAGCTGACCGCTCCGATCGACGGGCCGGCGCAGGGTGTGGCCATCGAGGCGCACCTGGACAAGGGCCGTGGTGCGGTGGCGACCGTGCTGGTGCAGAAGGGCACCCTGCGGGCGGGCGACTCGATCGTCGCCGGTGGGGCGCACGGCCGGGTCCGGGCGATGCTCGACGAGAACGGCAACCAGGTCACCGAGGCCGGTCCGGCCCGTCCGGTCCTGGTGCTCGGTCTGACCGCGGTGCCGGGTGCGGGTGACACCTTCCTGGCCGCCGCCGACGACCGGACGGTGCGCCAGATCGCCGAGCAGCGGCAGGCACGGCGGCGGGCGGCGTCGTTCGCCAACTCCCGCGGTCGGGCCACCCTCGAGACGCTCATGGAGCAGCTCAAGGAGGGCGAGAAGACCTCGCTCAACCTGGTGCTCAAGGGCGACGTCTCCGGTTCCGTGGAGGCCCTCGAGGACGCGCTGTTCAACCTCGACATCCCGGAGGAGGTCCAGCTCAGGATCATCCACCGGGGCGTGGGCGCGATCACCGAGAGCGACGTCATGCTGGCGAGCGCCTCGTCCGAGGCGGTCACGATCATCGGCTTCAACGTGCGGGCCGCCAACAAGGTCCGCGAGATCGCCGACCGCGAAGGCGTGGAGATCCGGTACTACACCGTCATCTACCAGGCCATCGAGGAGATCGACGCCGCGCTCAAGGGTCTGCTCAAGCCGGAGTACGAGGAGGTCGAGCTGGGCAGCGCGGAGATCCGCGACGTCTTCCGCTCGTCCAAGGTCGGCAACATCTCCGGCTGCATCGTCCGGTCCGGCGTCATCCGCCGCAACGCGAAGGCGCGGCTGCTGCGGGACGGGGCGGTCGTGGCGGACAACCTCACGATCAGCTCCCTCAAGCGGTTCAAGGACGACGCGACGGAGGTCCGCGAGGGCTTCGAGTGTGGTCTGACGCTGGGCGGTTTCAACAACGTCCAGGTCGGCGACATCATCGAGACCTTCGAGATGCGGGAGAAGCCGCGCGCCTGATCCACGGGCTGACACAGTGATCAAGGGGTTTACGCCGCACCGGCGTAAACCCCTTGATCGCGTCAGGAGGTGACCGTAATGTCCGGGGCGATGTTCACCGGAACCGCGGTCTTCGACCTGCTGCTGCCGGGCGACTCCCGGTCGCTCAAGGCCAAGAGATCATACGTACGGCCGATCGTGGCGGCGCTGCGCCGCTTCGAGGTGTCGGCCGCCGAGGTGGGGGCGCTCGACCTGCACGGCCGGGCCGAGATCGGGGTGGCGGTGGTGGCCGCCGAGGCGTCGCACGTCCGCGAGGTGCTGGACTCCTGCGAGCGCCTGGTCGCCACCCGCCCCGAGGTGGAGCTCCTCTCGGTCCGCCGCCGCCTGCACGGCGGCGACGACTGAGCCGCCCACCGCCGGCCCGGCACGCCGGTCGGGAGCTACCTCCCCGACCCGCCGTGCGGGGTTGCGAGGCTCTTGATGACATGGCGGGGGGTCGGGGCGCGGCACCACCGACGGTGGTCGGCGGGAGCACGGGGCGCGCGGGTAGTGTTCGAGATGTTGGGCGGTCGGTCCCGGCGGCGTCCCGCGCCGCGGTCCGGCCGGGAGCAGGATGCCCTGGAGGTGGGGGAGATGACGGATCCGGCCAAGGTACGCCGGCACGCGGAGCGTATTCGCGAACTGGTCGCGTCGGTGGTGCGGAGCCAGATCAAGGACCCCCGGCTCGGAATGATCACCATCACCGACGCCCGGATCACCGCCGACCTGCGCGACGCCACGGTCTTCTACACCGTGCTCGGTGACGCGGCCGCCCAGGCGAGCACCGCCGCCGCGCTGGAGAGTGCCAAGGGCATGCTGCGCAGCACCGTGGGCAAGGCGCTCGGGCTGCGGCACTCGCCGACCCTGACCTTCGTCCTCGACGACGTCCAGGACCAGGTCAAGCACATCGACGACCTGCTCGCCCAGGCCCGCCACGCCGACGCCGAGGTGCAGCGGCTCGCCGCCAGCGCCCGGTACGCCGGCGACGCCCAGCCGTACCGGGTCGACGACGAGGACGCCGACGACGTTGACGTGGAGGGCGACGAGGACGAGGACGAGGACACCCCGTCCGCGGCGGACCGACGGTGACCGGCCCGGCCGGCGACCTGCTCCCCGGGCCGGCCCTCGCCGGGCCGACCGAGGCCGACTGGGCCGCCGCGGTCGCGGCGGTACGCCGGTTGCCCGCCGACGCGCGGGTGCTGCTCGTCTGCCATGTCAACCCGGACGGGGACGCGCTCGGCAGCATGCTCGGTTTCGGGCTCGGCCTGCGCCGGCTGGGCGTACGGCACCTTGAGGCCACCTTCCCCGGCCCGCCCGAGGTGCCCGAGCCGTTCCGTTGGCTGCCCGGGCTCGACCTGCTGGTGCCGGCCGCCGAGGCGTACCCCGACCCGGACCTGGTGGTGTGCTTCGACGCGGCCAGCGTGTCGCGGCTCGGTGAGCTGGCCGACCGGCTCGACACCGCCGGCGAGGCGCTGGTGCTGGATCACCACGCGTCGAACAGCGGCTTCGGCCGACTCCACCTGGTGGATCCTCGGGCGGCGGCGACCTCGGTCGTCGCCGAGGAACTGCTCGGCCGCCTCGACGTGCCGTTGGACGCGGAGATCGCGGCCTGCCTGTACGTCGCGCTGGCCACCGACACCGGCTCGTTCCGTTTCGACATGACCACCCCCGCCGTGCACCAGCTCGCAGCCCGGCTGCTGGCCACCGGCATCCGTCCGGGCGACATCTCCCGGCAGGTCTTCGACACCCGACCCTTCGGCGCGGTGCGGCTCTTCGGCGAGGTGCTCGGCCGGGCTGTCCTGGACCGCGCGGCGGCCGCCGGGCACGGCCTGGTCTGGACGTACGCGACCCTGGACGACCTGGCCCGGCACGACCAGCGGCCGTACGTGCTGGAGTCTCTGATCGACTCTGTCCGGTGCACGGCCGAGGCCGACGTGGCGTGCGTCGTCAAGCAGGTCGGGCCCGAGGAGTGGGCCGTCTCCCTGCGCAGCAAGGGCGCGGTCGATGTCAGCCGGGTCGCGATGGCGCTGGGCGGCGGCGGGCACCGGTTCGCCGCCGGGTTCACCGGCAGCGGTGACGCGCAGGAGGTGCTCGGGCGGATCCGGGCCGAGTTGGACGCCGCGCTGATCGTCTCCTGAGGCGGGCCGTCCCGGCGATCCGCTCGACCGCGTGTGGACCTGCGGATGGGGTCGGGTTCGAGGTCGTCCTGGCGGTCGGCTTCCTGATCTCCGGGGGGTGTCGGTCTTCCGGCAGTGCGTGGGCGCGGGCAGAATCGGAGGATGGAGCAGCCTCGCGACCTCACCGTCGAGGCGCCGCGCGCCTGGGACCGCCCGGTGGTCACCGTGCCGGTGCTGGTCTGTATCTCCCTGGTCGGTGGGCAACTGCCCTCCTTCTCGGCGCAGGCCAACCTCTGGATCCTGGGCACCGGTGGCACGCTGATCTGGCTGGGGCTGGGCAGCCGGGTGCCCCGGCGGCCGGTCCCGATCCGGCTGGGCCGGGGGGCCTTCTGGTGGGTGCTGCCGGTGGCCGTCTTCGGGGTGTTCGAGGGTGCCACGTTCGTCGTGTCGGCCGGTGACGAGTTCCCCACCTTCTCCCGGCTCGCCGACCCGTTACTGGAGGACGAACTGGTGCGTTCGGCGGTCTGGTTCGGCTGGCTGGCGGCGTTCTGGGGACTGGTGCGCCGATGATGCGGCTGGTCGCCATCGTCGGGTTCGCGACCGCGCTGGTGCTCTTCGCCGTGGTCGAGTGGGCGGCCCGCCGCCCCGATTCGCGGGTGCCGTCACTCGCGGACGTCTGCGCCTACGTGATGCGGTACGAGGTCGGACCGGTTCCGGTGGGCCGGATCGGGGTGTTCGGCTTCTGGTGGTGGCTGGGCTGGCACTTCCTGGCCCGCTGACCCGCGACACCTCCGCACCCGCCC
>NZ_SMKD01000221.1 GCF_004348595.1 Micromonospora sp. KC723 | reverse complement strand
CGCTTGACCACCACCCGCCGGGCCGAGACCGACAACGCCCGCGCCTGCGCCTCAGGGTCCAGCCCGCCGGCCAGTACGCCGGCCTCGTCGGCGTTGACCAGCAGCAGGTCGACGTCGCGTACCCAGGACAGGAACGCCGCCGCGCCGGCCCGCCGCAACGGCGCCGCGGAGGCCGCGTCCACGCTGGTGGTCAGGCCGCGGGCGCGCGCGGCGGCCAACGCGGCCAGCCCCGCCGGTCGCGACGCGGCGTCCAGCAGCGGGTACCCGGACAGGTGCAGGTGGGCGGCGTCGGGCGCCGCCAGGGCCCGCTCGACATGCCCGGTGGTCAGCCGCAGGTTCGCGCCCCGCTCGGTGACCATGGTGCGCTCGTCACCGGTGGCCAGCACGATCACCGTGCCGGTGGGTACGCCGCGATGCACCTCGACCGCGCACTCCACCCCGACCCGCTCCAGCTCGGCCACCCGGTCCCGGCCGGCGTCGTCGTCACCCACCGCTCCCACCAGGGTCACCGGTGCCCCCTGCGCGGCGATCCAGGCGGCCGTGTTCGCCGCCTGCCCACCCCCGACGACCCGGATGGCCGCCCCGGTGTCCGAGCCGGTGGCGAGCGGTCCGGCCAGCACCGCCACCACGTCGGTGATCAGGTCACCGACCACCACGACCCGGGACGGGCGGGTCATGCCGAGTCGCGCCGGGCGGCGGCCACGGCGATCCGGCCGGCCAGGTCGGCGTTGCGCAGAATGATCCGTACGTTGACCGCCAGGCTCGCGCCCTCGGTGGCCGAGTGGAAGTGCGACAGCAGGAACGGCGTCACGGCCTTGCCGGTCACCCCGTCCCGGGCCAGCAGGGCCAGGCCCTCGGCGAGGGTGCGGTCGTGCAACTCCGGGTCGAGCTGCTCGTCCACCGGCAGCGGGTTCGCCACGATCAGCCCGCCGCCGTGCACGCCCTGCCGCGCCCGGGCGGCGAGCACGTCCGCCACCTGCTCGGGGGAGTCCACCGACCAGTCCAGGTCGAAGCCGGCGTCGGTGAGGTAGAAGCCGGGGAAGCGTCGGGTGCGGTAGCCGACCACCGCGACCCCGAGGGTTTCCAGCCGCTCCAGGGTGGCGCCCACGTCGAGGATCGACTTGACCCCGGCGCAGACCACCGCGATCGGGGTGCGGGCCAGGGTGATCAGGTCGGCGGACTCGTCGAAGCTCTGCGCGGCCTCCCGGTGCACCCCGCCGAGCCCGCCGGTGGCGAACACGCCGATCCCGGCCGCCGCCGCCACCGCGCTGGTGGCGGCCACCGTGGTCGCGCCGTCCGCGCCGGTCGCGGCGGCCACCGCGAGGTCGCGTACGGAGAGCTTGCTCACCCCGTCGGCGGTGGCGAGCCGGGTCAACTCGGTGTCGTCCAGCCCGACGACCAGTTCACCGCCGATCATGCCGATGGTCGCCGGGACCGCCCCGGCGTCCCGCACCGCCTGCTCGATCTCCCGGGCCACCCGCAGGTTGTCCGGCCGGGGCAGGCCGTGCGAGACGATGGTGCTCTCCAGGGCGACGACGGGACGGCCGGCGCGCAGGGCGGCGGCGACCTCTGCGCCGGGACGGATGTGGAAGTTGGTCACCTCGGTACCGTACGACCGCCGTCGGGGCGGGCTGCGGTGGACCCGGCCCTTCCGACCTGCCAGACTAAAAAGTTGGAGGTGCGATGTGAGTACGCAGGTTCTTGAGCGTCCGGAGCTGAAGGACGCCGACACCGGTCCCGAGATGTTCCACTACGTCCGCAAGGAGAAGATCGCCGAGAGTGCCGTCATGGGCACCTACGTGGTCGCGCTCTGCGGCGAGACGTTTCCGGTCACCAAGGCCGCCAAGCCCGGCTCCCCGGTCTGCCCGAAGTGCAAGGAGATCTACGACTCGTACGCCGAGTGAACCCGGGCGGTGGGTGAGGCGGCGGCTGCCGAGCGTACCGCACGCCCGTGGCGGATGTGACCAGCGTGGCGTCGAGTGGGTCGGAGAGCCGCCGCTGGTTATGCTGAGCCGGCCTTCGCGGCACCCGATGCGCGAGGGCCTTTTCATGGGCGGCGGTACCCGTGGCCCTCGGCCGGGGTCCGCCGTGGTGCGGTCGGAGAGGAGCTACCGTGGCACCCCGGTTGCCGGCGCTCGACACGTTCCCACCCCTGCGCGCCTGGCAGCGCAAGGCGATGGTGGAGTACCTGCGCCGCCGGACCGAGGACTTCACCGCGGTCGCCACCCCCGGCGCCGGCAAGACCACCTTCGCCCTGCGGATCGCCGCCGAGCTGCTCGTCGACGGCACCGTCGAGGCGGTCACCGTGGTCGCCCCGACCGAGCACCTGAAGTCCCAGTGGGCACACGCCGCCGCCCGCGTGGGCATCCAGCTCGACGCCGCCTTCCGCAACGCCGACGTGCACTCCTCCGCCGACTTCCACGGCGCGGTCGTCACGTACGCCCAGGTCGGCATGGCCCCGCAGGTGCACCGGCGGCGCACCCTCACCCGGCGCACCCTGGTCATCCTGGACGAGATCCACCACGCCGGTGACTCCAGGACCTGGGGTGACGGGGTCAAGGCGGCCTTCGAGCCCGCGGTACGCCGTCTCATGCTCACCGGTACGCCGTTCCGCTCCGACGACAACCCCATCCCGTTCGTCAGTTACGAACGTGGCGGCGACGGCTTCCTGCGGTCCCGCGCCGACTCGGTCTACGGCTACTCCGACGCGTTGCGCGACGGCGTCGTCCGGCCGGTGCTCTTCCTGGCGTACTCCGGGGAGACCCGGTGGCGCACCAACGCCGGGGACGAGCTGGCGGCGCGCCTCGGCGAGCCGATGACCCAGGATCTCGTGGCGCAGGCCTGGCGTACCGCCCTGGACCCGGCCGGGGACTGGATGCCGCAGGTGCTGCGGGCCGCCGACGCCCGGCTGACCGTGCTGCGCAACGCCGGCATGCCGGACGCCGGCGGCCTGGTCATCGCCAGTGACCAGCAGAACGCGCGCTCGTACGCCCGGCTCATCGAACGGATCACCGGCGAGAGGGCCACCGTGGTGCTCTCCGACGACGTGGGAGCGTCCGCCCGGATCGCGACGTTCGCGGCGTCCGAGCAGCGGTGGCTGGTCGCCGTCCGGATGGTGTCCGAGGGCGTCGACATCCCCCGACTGGCCGTCGGCGTGTACGCCACCAGCGCCAGCACCCCGCTCTACTTCGCCCAGGCGATCGGCCGTTTCGTGCGGGCCCGCCGCCCCGGCGAGACCGCCTCGGTCTTCCTACCCAGCGTGCCGCACCTGCTCGGCCTCGCCAGCGAGATGGAGGCCGCCCGCGACCACGTCCTCGGCAAGCCCAAGGACCGGGAGGGCTTCGACGACGACCTGCTCGAGCGGGCGCAACGGGACGAGCAGGCCAGCGGGGAGCTGGAGAAGCGCTTCACGGCGCTCTCCGCCACCGCCGAGCTGGACCAGGTGATCTTCGACGGCGCGTCCTTCGGCACCGCAGCACAGGCCGGCACCCCGGAGGAGGAGGAGTACCTCGGCCTGCCCGGCCTGCTCACCGCCGATCAGGTGTCCCTGCTGCTCACCAAGCGGCAGGCCGAGCAGCTCGCCGCCCAGCGCCGAAGGGCCGCAGCCAGGGCCACTGAGCCGGCCGCTGCGCCCCCCGCGCCGCCTCCCGCGCCGATGAGCGCCGCCCAGCGTCGGGTGGCGCTGCGACGCCAACTGAACGCCCTGGTGGCCGCCCGGCACCACCGCACCGGGCAACCCCACGGCAAGATCCACGCCGAGCTGCGCCGGCTGTGCGGCGGCCCGCCCAGCGCCCAGGCGACGATCGAGCAGCTCGAGGAGCGCATCGCCACCGTCCAGACCCTCTGACCGGGCCCGGCCCACGCCTCCGCGCGGAATGCGCCACCCGGGGCTTCCCGGGTGGCGGTTGCCGTGGCCTGCCACACCCGGGGTGCCGGTCATCCGAAGCCGCGGCGGTGGCCTGAGCGGTGGCGGACGCGGAAAGCC
This sequence comes from Micromonospora sp. KC723, assembly GCF_004348595.1. GTDB lineage: Bacteria > Actinomycetota > Actinomycetes > Mycobacteriales > Micromonosporaceae > Micromonospora. Next base: position 1,817 of record NZ_SMKD01000221.1, on the reverse strand, counting down.
GACCGGAGATGCCCTGTCGGGGCACCTCCGGTCGGCTATGTCGTCGCTTCTACGGTCTGCGGCCTCAGTTCGCCATCAGATCGGCGCCACGCCAGCTGAACTCCGGGTCCGTCGCGTACTTGACGGTGATCTTGACGAGATCCTCCGCGTACTTGTTCGCGTGGTGCCCACAGAACACCAGCTCGCTCCCACCCGCCAGAGTGATCCGGAGCTTGCCGGCAGCATTGCAGCGGTCGCACCGTTCATCGGCGGCTGGGGGAGCCACCGTCTCGGGCGGCGGCGTGAGGGTCGGGGTCATCGCCTTCCTCCTCTGGTCGTCACCGATGAACACTCTCTTCGGTCGTTGCTCACCCATCGTGCAACACCCTTGCCAGGCCCTGCCTTCCCTGTGTGCCCCCGGGCGACCGAGGTCACACATGACAGGAGGACAGTGTGCCGTGTGCCAAGGGTGCCACGTCAACGATCACAAACGGGTAATCGACCGATCACCTTTGAGTGTTCTACGGCTGGTGATCAAACCGACACGTTTGGTTGACGGGTGAGGGTCAGTCCAGGTAGTCGCGCAGCACCTGGGAACGGGACGGGTGCCGGAGTTTCGACATCGTCTTCGACTCGATCTGACGGATCCGCTCCCGGGTCACCCCGTACACCTGGCCGATCTCGTCCAGCGTGCGCGGCTGGCCGTCGGTCAGGCCGAAGCGCAGGCGTACCACACCCGCCTCACGCTCGGAGAGCGTCTGCAACACCTGCTGGAGCTGGTCCTGCAGCAGCGAGAACGAGACGGCGTCGACCGCCACCACGGCTTCCGAGTCCTCGATGAAGTCACCGAGCTGGCTGTCGCCCTCGTCGCCGATGGTCTGGTCGAGCGAGATGGGCTCCCGGGCGTACTGCTGGATCTCCAGCACCTTCTCCGGTGTGATGTCCATCTCCTTCGCCAGCTCCTCCGGGGTGGGCTCGCGGCCCAGGTCCTGGAGCAGCTCGCGCTGGATCCGGCCGAGCTTGTTGATCACCTCGACCATGTGCACCGGGATGCGGATGGTGCGGGCCTGGTCGGCCATGGCGCGGGTGATCGCCTGGCGGATCCACCAGGTGGCGTAGGTGGAGAACTTGTAGCCCTTGGTGTAGTCGAACTTCTCGACCGCCCGGATCAGACCGAGGTTGCCCTCCTGGATGAGGTCGAGGAAGGCCATCCCGCGCCCGGTGTAGCGCTTGGCCAGCGAGACCACCAGCCGGAGGTTGGCCTCCAAGAGGTGGTTCTTGGCGCGCTCGCCGTCCCGGGAGATCCAGAGCAGGTCCCGCTGCATGTCGCGGGTGAGCTTCTCCTCACCCTCCTCGGCCGCGCGCAGCCGCTCGGCGGCGTAGAGCCCGGCCTCGATCCGCTTGGCGAGCTCCACCTCCTGCTCGGCGTTGAGCAGCGGAACCTTGCCGATCTGCTTCAGGTACGCCCGGACGGAGTCGGCGGACGCGGTCAGCTCGGCGTCCCGCCGGGCCTGCTTGAGCGCCTCGGACTCCTCGTCGTCCCACTCGAAGTCGTTGTCGCTGGCGGAGTTGGCGGCGTCGGTCTCGGCGGCCTGGGCCAGCTCGGCCGGCTCCTCGACCACCACGTCCTCGATCTCGGCCGCGAGCTCCTCGGGGTCGATGTCACCCTCGGCGCCCTCACCCTTGGCCCCGCCGGCGGCCTTGGTCGCGTCGGCGGCGGCCACGGTCGCCTTGGTGGCACGGGTGGACCTGGTCGCCTTCGCGGCCGGCGTGGTGGCCTTCGCGACCCCGGCGGGGGTGGCGGCCTTGCGGGCCGTCGCCTTCCGCGGGGCGGGGGC
>NZ_SMKD01000220.1 GCF_004348595.1 Micromonospora sp. KC723 | reverse complement strand
GCCGCCGCCCGGTTGGCGCCCGCCGGTGCGTCTCCAGGCCACCCCGCCGCGCACCCTGCCCCCGCAGGACATGGAGGCGATGGACGCGGCGGAGCAGCGCGCCCAGCGGCTCACCTACGCCGTCGGCGCGGCGGCCGGCGCGGTGCTACTGATACTGCTGTGCCTGCTCTGCTCCCGGGCGCTCTTCTGAGTCCGGCCTGGCCGGCGCGGGTCGGCGGCAACCCGGGCGCGTGGGAGCGGCGGGATGCGCAGAAGCCGGGCGGCGCGGACCAGCGGCACCGCCACACGAACCGGCGGCGCCGCCCACACGAGCGCCCGGCCCGGAGGTGCGCCTGTCAGAGGGTGTTGCCCCAGACCGAAGCGGCACCCGTGTCCCCGGTCAGGTAGACGTACACCAGGGCGAACCCGGACAGCACCACGATCACCCCGGTGAGCAGCCAGGTGATCCAGGAAGGCAACCGGGGGGCACGCACCCGGCCGCTGGTCAACGCCAACAGCACCAGCGCCGCCACCGCCAGCGCGATGGTGAGCCGCAGCGTCGTCTCGCCGTACGCGGAGTGCTCCCCGATCTTGGCGAGCAGGTCGGGCGGGTAGCCCCGGCCCGCCAGGACCGCCTCGAACGCCTCGCCGGACTCGGTCGCCACCCAGGTGAAGACGGGAGTCACCACCGCGAGGATCGCCACCGCCCAGCCCAACCTGGGCCGCCAGCGGGGCACCAGCCCGTACGCGGAGGCCAGCAGCGCCAGCAGCGGCACGAACACCACGACCGCGTGGATCACCAGGACGTGCCCGGGTAACCCGTTGATCTCCTTGAACACCGACACCTCCGACGATCGACGCGGAACCGTCGCAGAAGCGTACGACGGTCCAGGGTGCCGCAGCACCTCCCGACCGGGTACACGCGGCACCCGTCGGGAGCGTTCACCTCCGCCCGACCGGACGACCTGCCTGTGTCCGGGGCCACGCGCCGCCGGGCTCGCTTGTCGGCGGGGTGGCCTCGTGCTGTCATTGCCTCATGTCCAGTGGTGAGGAACTGCTCCGGTCGAGGGGCCTGCGGGTCACCCGGCCGCGTCTCGCCGTACTGGACGTGCTGGCCGCCGGCGGTCACCTGGAGGTCGACGAGATCACCCGGCGGGTCCGCGAACGTCTCGACTCCGTCTCCACCCAGGCCGTCTACGACGTCCTCGGTGCGCTCTCCCGGGCCGACCTGGCCCGGCGGATCGAGCCGGCCGGCAGCCCCGCCCGCTACGAGGCCCGGACCGGCGACAACCACCACCACGTGGTGTGCCGGGGCTGCGGTGAGATCGCCGACGTCGACTGCGCGGTCGGCGAGGCGCCCTGCCTCGACCCGAGCACCGCGCACGGCTTCGAGGTCGACGAGGCGGAAGTGACCTTCTGGGGCCTCTGCCCCACCTGCCAGGCCCGCCGCGCCGCCGACAACTGAGCCGGTCCACCGGGCGGGATCGCGTGGCACTCTTGGGCGGTGGACTCCGATGACCTCGGCCTGTTCGGACCCGGATCGGTCACGTGGAAGGTGCACGACGAACCGGTCCTGATCGTCGCCGGCCTGCGCTCGCTCTACCTCCAGGCGCTGCATCCGCGGGCGATGGCCGGGGTGGCGCAGAACAGCAACTACCGTGCGGACGCCTGGGGCCGGCTGCTCCGCACCGCCACCTACGTCGGCACCGTCATCTACGGCACCACCAGCGAGGCGGAGGCGGCCGGCCGTCGGTTACGCGCGCTGCACGCCCGGATGCGCGCCACCGACCCGACCACCGGCGAGGAGTTCCGGATCGACGAGCCGGACCTGCTCCGCTGGGTGCACGTCACCGAGGTCGAGTCGTTCGTCAGCACCGCCCGGCGGGCCGGGCTGTCGCTGACCGACGCGGAGGTCGACGGCTACTACGCCGAGCAGCGGCGGGCCGCCGCGCTGGTCGGCCTCGACCCCGCCGACGTGCCGGGCAGCGCCGCCGAGGTGGCCGACTACTACCGGGCGGTGCGCCCGCACCTGCGGATGACGAAGGAGGCGGCCGAGACCGCCCTGTTCCTCACCGCCCCGCCGCTGCCGTGGAAGCGGTTGAGCCTGCCGGCCCGGCTGGGGCTGAGCCTCGGGCCGCCGCGCTGGGCGTACCTCGGCGTCGCCGGCACCGCGCTCGGGCTGCTGCCGCCCTGGGCGCTGCGGTTGTACGGGGGCCTGGGGCTGCCCACCACCGCCCTCTCCGCCGATCTGGGCGTACGCGCGCTGCGCCTGGCGCTGGCCGCGCTGCCCCGGGACTGGCGGGAGGGGCCGATCCAGCAGGCCGCCAAGAACCGGGCCGCCCGCCTGACCGCCGGGACCACCTGAACGGTCACCGCACGGGCTGCCTGACCCGTCACCGTGTCGCCCGGTGGCCGTCGGGGCTATGTCGCGTGACCGGGATCAGTCGGGGCGGTGTCGCGTGACCGGGGTCAGTCGCCGGTGGGGGCGGCCGGGCGGTCGATGGCCGACCACGGCTCCCGCCCCGGCGTCTGCGCGCCGGTGGGGCAGTTGCGGCGGAAGTCGCACCAGCCGCAGCGCGGCCCGGCGACCGTGGGGAACGCCTCGTCGGGGTCGGCCCCGTCGGCGACGGCACGCTCGGCGGCCATGATGTCGCGGGCGGTGTCCTCGGCGCGGGAGAGCTGCCGGGCCAGCGATTCGGCGGTGTGCTCGTGTGCGGCGACCGTCCCGGTGGGCAGGTGGTGCAGCTCGACCCGGCGGCACGGCCGGCGGAACGTCCGCTCGGCGGCGTATGCGTAGAGGGCCAGCGCCTGTGAGCCGCGCGCGTCGTCGGCGTCCAGCCCGCTACGGCCGGTCTTGTAGTCGACGATGACCAGTTCGGGGCCGTCGGGGCCGGGCCGGGAGTCGATCCGGTCGGCGCGACCGTTGAAGGCCAGCACGGCTGTCTTCACCGCGACCACCCGCTCCACGCCGAGCGGGTCGACGCCCGGCTCCAGCGTCGCGACGTACGCCTCCAGCCAGTCCAGCGCCCGTCGGTAGGCCTCCCGCTCCTGCTCGTCGTCGCGGTAACCGTCGCGTACCCAGGTGCCCTTGAGCAGCCCGGCGAGGGCCTCCGGCCGGCGGCGTTCCGGGCTGAGGGCGTACCAGTTCTTCAGGGCGGTGTGGACGCTGGCACCCAACGAGTTGTGCGCCCACGGCGGGCCCTTGGGCGGCGCGGGCCGGTCGACGTAGGAGTAGCGGTAGCGGCGGGGGCAGTCCGCGTAGGCTCCGAGCTTGCTCGGGGTGCACACGAAGAGCCGCTCCGGCATGCCGTCGAAGCCGAGTTGCTCGGGTTGACCGCTGCGAGGTCGGGGCGGGCCGGCGGATCGTCGCACGGGTGAGATCCTGCCATCCGGGTACGACAGCCGCGCACCGGACATGGTCCGCTCAGCCGCCGTTGCCGTACTGGGTGACGAAGGCGGCGATCGCGTCGGCGATGAGCTGGACGGCGATGGCGGCCAGCAGCAGGCCGGCGATCCGGGTGAGCACCTCGATGCCGCCGGGTCGCAGGACCTTGACGATCCCGCCGGAGAAGCGCAGCACGAGCCAGACCGCGAGCATCACCGCGACGATGGCGGTGGCGATGCTGACGTACTGCCCCACCCGGTCGGCCTGCTGCACGAAGAGCATGGTCGCGACGATCGCGCCGGGTCCGGCCAGCAGCGGGGTACCCAACGGCACCAGGGCGATGTTCGAGGTGACCTGCTGGCTCGGGTCGTCCGCCTTGCCGGTGAGCAGTTCCAGGGCCACCAGCACCAGCAGCAGGCCGCCGGCGGCCTGCAACGCCGGCAGGTCCACGTGCAGGTAGGCGAGGAGCGTCTGGCCGGCGACCGCGAAGACCACGATGACGCCGAGCGCCAGCGCGACCGCCTGCCAGGCGGCCCGGTTGCGGTCGCGGGCGGGCAGCGGTCCGGTCAGGGCGAGGAAGATCGGCATCATGCCCGGCGGGTCGACGATGACCAGCAGGGTCACGAAGACCTCACCGAAGAGCTTGAGATCCACCTGATCAACCTAGCCGCGCCGGTTCTGGCGGAAACTCGGATCAGCCGGAAGCGACCGGGGTCACTCCGCGGGCCTGCGCGACGAGCCGCTCGTACGCCTCCCCGGCGGTGGTGTGAGCGCCGAGCCGGACGGTCTTGTGCGTGCCGTGGAAGTCCGACGAACCGGTGACCAGCAGGCCCAGCTCGGCGGCGAGGGCGCGGACGTGGGCCGCCTCGGTCGGGGTGTGGTCCTCGTGGTCGGCCTCCAGACCGGCCAGCCCGGCCCCGGCCAGCTCGACGATCAGTTCGTCGGGCACGATCCGACCGCGCCGGGTGGCCCGGGGATGGGCGAAGACCGGTACGCCGCCGGCCGCCCGGACCAGCGCGACCGCGCGGAAGACGTCAATGTCCTCCTTCGGCAGCCGGTACCGCTCTCCCAGCCAGTCCGGCTCGAACGCCTCGGTGGTGCTGGCGACCAGGTTCGCCCGGACGAGCGCCGCCGCGATGTGCGGGCGGCCGACGGTGCCGCCCCCGGCGGCGGTGATGATCTCCGTCCAGCTGATGTCGATCCCGTCGGCCTGGAGCAGCCGGACGATCCGCTCGCCGCGCACCTGTCGGGCGGCCCGCACCCGGGCCAGTTCGTCGGCGAGCTCGGGGTGACCCGGGTCGAACAGGTACGCGAGCAGGTGCAGCGGGACCGCCGGGTCGACGCCGTGCCACCGGCAGGAGAGTTCCGCGCCCCGTACCAGGGTGAGGCCGGGCGGGAGCGCGGCGAGCGCGGTGTCCCAGCCGGCGGTGGTGTCGTGGTCGGTGATCGCCACCACGTCCAGCCCGGCGTCGGCGGCGGCCCGTACCAGCTCGGCTGGGGTCAGCGTGCCGTCGCTCGCGGTGGAGTGCGTGTGCAGGTCGATGGCCGGGGTCACGCTCCGACGCTACCGGGCGCGTGGCGGTCAGGAGCCGGCGGTGACCACGACCGGGTGGTCGTCGGGGGTGACGCCGCTCAGCAGCGTCGAGGCGGCGCCCTCCCCGGCCAGGGTCCGGTCGGGACGGACCCGGGTCAGGGTGGCGCCACGGTCCAGGTAGGTCGCGATGGCGGAGCCGGTCCACGCCACCGCGCCGCTGACGGTCGGCCCGGCCGCCCGGGCGGTGGTGCGCGGCCCGAGATCGGTCAGATCGACCAGGACGGCCCCGCCGGTACGCCCGTTGGCCAGCAGCCAGCGGCCGTCGGTGGAGACCGCGCCGAGGTCGTCGTCGGCCAGGGCCGGCCCGCAGCCCGTCCGGGCCGGGGCGAGGGTCACCGGGTCGAGCAACGCCAGGCACACCCGGCGGTCGGCGGTGGACACCCGGGCCACCAGCCGCCCGTCGGGCCGGGCGCCGTAGACGCCGACGACCCGCCGGTCGCCGGCGGGCAGCGCGGCGGGGGACGGCTGCCAGAGCAGGTGCCCCCCGTCGCGGGCGCGGACCAGGATCCGGTCGCCGACGAAACGCACGGGTGTCGCGCCAGCGGCGGCCGGGGTGCCGGTGGCGGCGACCAGTTGCCGGCCGACGAGCCCGGCCACGTAGAGGCCGTCGCCGTCGCGCCAGGCGACCCGCCGCCCGTCGCCGCTGAGCGCGATCTGCTCCGCGCCGGCCAGCAGCACCAGCGGGGACTCGCCGGCGGGGACCACCCAGAGGGTACGGCCGGCGGGAGTGGGCGCGCCGACCACCAGCCAGCCGCCCCCGTCGGGGAGGCGCTGGGCCCGCTCGGCGGGGCCGATGCCGAGGTCGTGTCGCTGCCCGTCGGCGGTGACCAGGGCCTCGCCGACGATCATCTCGGCCCGGCCGTCGGCCGGCGCGGGCGTCGGGGCGGGGGCGACCGGCCAGGCGGCGGGGG
>NZ_SMKD01000219.1 GCF_004348595.1 Micromonospora sp. KC723 | reverse complement strand
CCCCCGCCCCCCGGACACCCGCCGAGGAACGCTTCGACGCGCCGCTGGCCGACCCGGTCGACGTCCCGCTCGACGATCCCCAGCCGGCGGACCGGATCGATCCGGACGAGCTGGACGAGCTGGACGAGCTGGACGAGGCCATCTTCGGGTACGACCCGGAGGCGGAGTCGGTGGCCGGCACCGGCCCGATCAACGGAGTCGGTCTCACCCTGCTGGTCACCGACCTGTCCCGCTCGCTCGACTTCTACCGGTCGCTGGGCTTCACCGAGGTCGACCGGGGCGCCGGCAACGCGGTCCTCGCCTCGGGCAGCACCCGGCTGGTGTTGCGCGAGGTCACCGAGGCCGCCCCGATCAGCCGCCGGCTGGTGCACGTCAACCTGGAGGTCGACGACATCGACGCCGCCTACCACCGACTCAAGGGCTCCGGGGTCAGGTTCACCTACGCGCCCCGGGTGGTCAACCGGGGCAGCCGGTTGGAGGTCTGGGCGGCTGCCTTCCGTGACCCGGACGGCCACGGCATCGCCCTGACCCAGTGGCGGGAACGCGCCGAGGCGTGACGCCCCGGGCCGCCGGTACGCCGGCGGCCCGCCCGCTCAGCCGAGGATGACCCGGCGCACGTGCAGCCCGTACGCCCACACCAGGCCGAACATCACGCCCAGCCCGAACAGCGACCAGTGCAGCAGTCCGCAGAGCAGCAGCAGCCCCTGGAGCACCGTGCCGGCGTTCCAGGCCCACGAACGGCGCATCATGCCGGCCAGCGCCACACAGGCGACCGCCAGCGCGACGATCGCCGCGATCGCCGGCCCGCCCAGGTCCCCGCCGACCAGCCGGATCGGCTGGATCGCCAGCAGCAGCACCACCGCCTCCAGGACGAGGAGCCCGGCGCCCAGGCCCCGCACCGCCTTCTCCGGGTCACGCAGCCCGGACCGGCGCCCGTCCCCGGGTTGGGCGGCCGGGCGTTCGCCCACCGGGTCGGTCACCGCTTCAGCAGCCGGCGGGCGTCGGCCACGGTCACCACCGACCCGGTGATCAGCACACCCACCCCGGCCAGCTCGCCCGGGACGTCCACCTCGGCCTCGGCGACGGCGGCCTCGACCGCGTCCGGCATCGAGTCGGTGACCTGCACCCGCTCCGGCCCGAAGACCTCCCGGGCCATCGCGGCCAGCTCGTCGGCCGGCATCGCCCGCGGCGAGCTGTTGCGCGTCACGACGATCGAGTCGAGCACCGGTTCCAGCAGTTCCAGCAGGCTGGCGACGTCCTTGTCGGCGAACACCGCCAGCACCCCGACCAGCTTGCTGAACGCGAACTCCTCCTGCAACGCGGTCACCGTGGCGGTCATCCCGTGCGGATTGTGCGCGCCGTCGAGCAGGATGGTCGGCGCGGTACGCACCTTCTCCAGCCGGCCCGGCGAGCTGGTCGCGGCGAAGCCCTCCCGGACGGTTTCCACGTCGAGCTGCCGCCTGGCTCCCGCGCCCAGGAACGCCTCCACCGCGGCGAGCGCCACGGCCGCGTTCTGCGCCTGGTGCGCGCCGTGCAGCGGAAGGAACACCTCCTCGTACACCCCGCCGAGGCCCTGGATGCTCAGCACCTGCCCGCCGACGGCGACGGCCCGGCGCAGCACGCCGAACTCGGAGCCCTCCCGGGCTACGGTCGCGCCCACCTCGACGCAGCGTTCCAGGATGGGCCGGGCCGCCTCGTCGTCCTGCGCCGCGCAGATCACCGTGGCACCCGGATGGATGATCCCCGCCTTGTGCAGGGCGATGTCCTCCAGCGTGTCGCCGAGCCACTCGGTGTGGTCCAACCCGATCGGCGTCAGCACCGCCACCCCGGCCTGGAGCACGTTGGTGGCGTCCTCGGCGCCGCCGAGCCCCACCTCGACCACCGCCACGTCGACGGGCGCGTCGGCGAACGTGGCGAAGGCCAGCGCGGTGGTCATGTCGAAGTAGGTCAACGGCTCGGACGACCGCTGGTCGACCAGTTCGGCCAGCGGCGCCACCTCGCGGTACGTCGCGACGAACCGTTCCTCGCTGACCGGCTCGCCGTCCAGGCTGATCCGCTCCCGCACCGTTTCCAGGTGCGGGCTGGTGTACCGCCCGGTGTGCAGGCCGAAGGCCCGCAGCAGCGAGTCGATCATCCGGGCCGTGGACGTCTTGCCGTTGGTTCCGGTCAGGTGGATCGCCGGGTACGCCCGCTGCGGGCTGCCGAGCAGGTCGAGCAGGGACTCGATACGGTCCAGTTCGAACACCATGCGGGTGAAACCCCGCCCGGCCAGTTCGGCGTCGACGGCGGCGAATTCGGTGCGGTCGGTCACGAGGGAAGCGCCTCCAGTGCGGCGTCGATCCGGACCAGGTCGGCCTCGGCCGTCGCCAGCCGCTCACGGATCTTCGCCACCACCTGCTCGGGGGCCTTGCCCACGAACGCCGGATTGTTCAACTTCGCGCGGGCCTGCGCGGCCTCCTTCTCGGCGGCGGCGCGGTCCTTGGTGAGTCGAGCCCGCTCGGCGACCACGTCGATCGAGCCCCGGGTGTCCAGTTCGACGCTGACCTCGCCGGGCATGGCGAGGGTGGCGCTGGCCTGGAAGCCGTCGCCGGGAGCGTCGAGCCGGACCAGCGAGCGGATCAGCCGCTCGTGCCCCGCGATGCCCGCCACCACCAGCCCGTCGAGCCGGGCGGCCACCCGCTGCGTCGGCCGCAGCCCCTGGTCCGAGCGGAACCTGCGGATCTCGGTCACCACCCGCTGGACGGTGCCGATCTCGGCCTCCGCCGCGTCGTCGATCCCGGTACGGTCGGCGGCCGGCCAGGCCGCCGTCATGACCGTCTCCCCGCCGGTGAGCGCGATCCACAGCTCTTCGGTGACGAACGGGATGACCGGGTGCAGCAGCCGCAGCAACTGGTCCAGCACGTGCCCGAGGACCCGGCGGGTGGCCTCGGCCGCCGCCCCGCCCTCGGCGAGCACCGGCTTGCTCAGCTCCACGTACCAGTCGCAGACGTCGTCCCAGGCGAAGTGGTACAGCAGGTCGCACACCTTCGCGAACTCGTACGCCTCGAACTGCTCGTCCACCTCGGCGGTGACGTGCGCCAGCCGGGACAGGATCCAGCGGTCGACCGTCGACAGGTGGTCGGTGGCCGGCAGTGGTCCCTCGGTGTGCGCGCCGTTCAGCAACGCGAACCGGGTGGCGTTCCACAGCTTGTTGCAGAAGTTGCGGGAGCCCTGGCACCACTCCTCGCTGACCGGCACGTCGCCGCCGGGGTTCGCGCCCCGGGCCAGGGTGAACCGGGTGGCGTCCGCGCCGTACCGGTCGATCCAGTCCAGCGGGTCGACGACGTTGCCGAAGGACTTGGACATCTTCTTGCCGTGCTGGTCACGGACCATGCCGTGCAGGGCCACCGTGTCGAACGGCTGTACCCCGTCCATCGCGTACAGGCCGAACATCATCATCCGGGCGACCCAGAAGAACAGGATGTCGTAGCCGGTGACGAGCACACTGGTCGGGTAGAACTTCGCCAGGTCGGGAGTCTGTTCCGGCCAGCCCAGGGTGGAGAACGGCCACAGCCCGCTGGAGAACCAGGTGTCCAGGACGTCCTCGTCCTGTCGCCAGCCCTCGCCGGCCGGTGGCTGCTCGTCGGGGCCGACGCAGACGATCTCGCCGGCCGGTCCGTACCAGACCGGGATGCGGTGGCCCCACCAGAGCTGCCGGGAGATGCACCAGTCGTGCATGTTGTCGACCCAGGCGAAGTACCGCTTGGCCAGCTCGGCCGGCTCGATCGTCACCCGGCCGTCGCGGACCGCGTCACCGGCCGCCTTGGCCAGCGGTGCGGTGTTGACGAACCACTGCAGCGACAGCCTCGGCTCGACGGTCGTCCGGCAGCGCGAGCAGTGGCCCACCGCGTGCACGTACGGCCGCTTCTCGGCCACGATCCGGCCCTGCTCGCGCAGCGCCGCGACGATCGCCGGTCGGGCCTCGTACCGGTCCAGTCCCTCAAACGGCCCGGGAGCGGTGATGACCCCGCGCTCATCCATGATCGTCAGCGAGGGCAGGTCGTGCCGCTGGCCGATCTCGAAGTCGTTGGGGTCGTGTGCCGGGGTCACCTTGACCATGCCCGTGCCGAAGGTGGGATCGACGTGCGCGTCGCCCACGATCGGGATGCGCCGCCCGGTCAGCGGGACCTCGACCTCGGTGCCGATCAGGTGCCGGTACCGCTCGTCGTCCGGGTGCACCGCCACCGCCGTGTCACCGAGCATCGTCTCGGCGCGGGTGGTGGCCACCACGACGTCGTCGCTGTAGCGGATCGAGACCAGCTCGCCCTCGTCGTCGGTGTGCTCCACCTCGATGTCGGACAGTGCGGTCAGGCAACGCGGGCACCAGTTGATGATCCGGTTGGCCCGGTAGATCAGCCCGTCGTCGTAGAGCTTCTTGAACATGGTCTGCACGGCGCGGGACAGGCCCTCGTCCATGGTGAAGCGCTCGCGGTCCCAGTCCACGGAGTCGCCGAGGCGGCGCATCTGGCCGAGGATCGTGCCGCCGGACTCGGCCTTCCACTGCCAGACCCGCTCGACGAACTTCTCCCGACCCAGGTCGTGCCGGGACAGCCCCTGGCCGGCGAGCTGCCGCTCGACCACGTTCTGGGTGGCGATGCCGGCGTGGTCCATGCCCGGCAGCCAGAGTGCCTCGTACCCCTGCATCCGCCTGCGGCGCACCAGTGCGTCCTGGACGGTGTGGTCGAGCGCGTGCCCCATGTGCAGCGAACCGGTGACGTTCGGTGGCGGGATGACGATGGTGAAGGGGGGCTTGTCGCTCTCCGCCGACGCCCGGAAGTGGCCGGCGGCTACCCACTGCTCGTACCGTCGCTGCTCTACCTCGCCGGGCTGGTACTGGCCGGCGAGGGTCGGGGCGTCGGGGCGTCGGGCATCCAGTCTCTCGGTCACCCTCAAAGTCTACGGAGCGGTTCGGCGGACCTGACGTGCGCCACCTGTCCTTCGCGTACGGTGGCGGACATGTCCGACGCACATCTCAGCGAGCGTGAGCTCATCGAGGGGCCCGAACCGGTTCACCTGTCCGACGAGCCGATCCGGCTGAGCAACCACCATCCGGGCGTCGACTCCGGCGAGGATGCCCGGCCGTCCCGGCGTCGGCGAATCGCCCTGGGCGTCGCGCTCGCCGTCGGTCTCGCCGGCGCCGCTGCTTCCGGTGTGGTGGGGTGGCGGATCGCGGAGCAGAAGGACACCCGACTGAGTACCCCGCAGAGTGTGGCCGGCCTGACTCGCGACGACTCGGAATCCGCTCGCAGCACCGCCGACTACCTGCGCAGCGGCTTCGCCGCGGACATCGACCTGGATTACAGTTTCGGTACCGTCTATCGCACCCCGGCGGCCGGGACGGCCGATTCCCCGGTGCTGCTCTTCGGCGGTACGGCTCTGCTCTGGCGTCCGGAACGGGATCTGGACAGCCTCTTCGGGTTGATGGCCGACGAGACCGGCAGGGTGGCCGGGCTGCGCGAGGTGCCGGCGGGTCGCTTCGGCGGCGTGATGAAGTGCGGCACCACCCGCGGCACTGAGGGTTTCACGGTGTGCGGCTGGGCCGACCACGGCAGCGCCGTCATGGGGATGTTCCCGAACCGCTCCGTCGATGACGCGGCCGCCCTGTTCCGGAAGATCCGCGAGGTCATCCAGACGCGAGGCTGACCGCCGGTCTGGCTCCGCCGTACGTCACCGACTCTGCCCCGGTACGCCCCGCGTGTCCGGTCGGTTTGGTGGTTCGTGGAAATGGTTCAGGGCCATCCCCTATGGGGGATGGCCCTGAACTGAAAGATTGTCCGGCGGTGTCCTACTCTCCCACACCCTCCCGAGTGCAGTACCATCGGCGCTGGAGGGCTTAGCTTCCGGGTTCGGAATGTGACCGGGCGTTTCCCCTCCGCCATGACCGCCGTAAC
>NZ_SMKD01000021.1 GCF_004348595.1 Micromonospora sp. KC723 | reverse complement strand
GCAGATGCCCGCGCCCGTGTCCGAACTGGGCGCGGCCGCCGCGACCCGACAGATCATCTTTGTGGCGGGTTGGTTGAGGCGGTCTCCGCCCGGCCAAGCTTGCCCCGTCACAGTGCTTCGTCGAACGGTGGCCGCCGGTCGGTCCGGGTGGCCGGCTACCCGGAATCGCGCCCGTGCAACACGAAGGTGACCGCCGGCGGGCCCGCGGTGTGCGTTACTCGGCGGGGGAGCCCTGCCGGCGGCGCAGCGTACGGATCCACCCTTGGGCGGTGTGCCGGGGGACGTTGTAGTGGTCGGCGACCGCTGCCACGCTGCCGGCCTGCTGGTACACCGACTCCAGATCATCCGGTGACCGCCGGTACACCCGACCGGTGCCGGGCGACGCCTCGCTCTTCCCGGTCTGCTTGGTGGCTTTCCGTCCCGAGGTCGTGGCCTTGCCGCCTGCCGCGGCTTTCCGCCCACCCGCCCGGGCCACGCCGGTGGCCCGGGCTTTCGCCCGTGACGCCTGCCTGGGAACAGCGGCATCGGTCGGTTCGTTCCTCACCTGAGTGGCCGTAGCCGGTTGGTCAGCGGTGGACGTGGTCACGGCGGCAGGCTGGTCCACGTCGGTGTCGGCGCCGGGCTCCTCGTCAACGGATACGCCAGCGGGAGACTCGTCGGCCGGAGCAGCAGGCGACACGGTCAACGCCTGCTGCCCGCCGACGGCAGGCGTGACGGCCGTCAACAGCAGATCCAGGTCGACCGCGGGAAGCTGGCTCGCGGTCAGTCCGTCTCCCTCACCGGCGCGCACCAGTAGTTCGGTGATGCGCGCGGTCGCGCCGTTCCACTGGACCCTCACGGTGGTGGTCGCCTGGCCGGGATCGTCCGCGGCGATGGTGATGGTGTAGGAACTCACGATGTGCCTCCTATGTAGGGCAACGGCTTTGTCACCTCTCGCGCGTACCATCCCGCGGAGACCATAGGGACTCGGCCCTCTTCGATGCGCCAATCGGTAATCAACGGGGTAGAAGCTACCGCATGCCCGACGAACTGCGACCCGATGCAGGAGTCATGCCCTCCGGTTGTGCCCTGGACGCGTCTGCCGGCGCCCATCTCAGGGGCCCTCGAAACGCACTCCTCCACCACCGCTGGCGCGCGCCTTGCGGACCGATCCAGCGTTCGAGGCGCGTGACGTGGTGCGGGCCGATCCCGTGCGCGGCGGCGGGGGCGACCAGCAGCACGTCGACGCCGCGCCGGCTCAGCTCCTCGGTGCAGCGCCGGGCGCGGTCCGGGCAGGCGTCGCCGCCGAGGTCGTCATCGACCCAGGCGACCCGACTGACGTGAGGGTTGCGGGCCAGCCACGCGAGCAGCGCCGGCAACTTGGGCCACGCGTCGCGCATTTCAACAGCGCGTTGACAAACAGATTGTTGAAGAACACGCTGGGAGCATGCGTGAAGGATCGGACGACCAGGCCTCGGGGGCCATCGAGCGATGGGCGCGGGACCGGCTGACCGCCCGCGGCGGCAATGATCTGCCGCGGTTGCCCTGGCTGGCCGACGGCCAGCCGCACGACGCGGTCACCCTGATCCGTCAGGCGTTGTGGCGAGCCAACACCGACCGCGACGCGCTGGAGTTGCCCGACGACCTGCGGGCCGCGATCGCGCTGTTGGCCGCTGCCCGCGCTGAGGTGGACCAGCTCGAGGCTGGACTGCTGTTCGTTGCCCGTGCCGAGGGGTTGACCTGGTCCCAGATCGCTCAGCCGCTGAACCTGCGGACCGCCCAGGCGGCGCAGCAGCGGTACGAGCGCGTGCTTGCCCGCCTCGATGGGGACGCCGGTTCGTGAGCATCGTCCCGCTCGTCGACGCTGGCCCCGACTGTGGCCGCAAGGCCCACGGACTCGCCGTCCTGCTGCGTGCCGGACTTCCCGTCCCGGACGGGTTCGTCGTGACCGACCCCGCCGTCACCCCCCGGGTGGTCGAGGAACACTTGCGCCGGCTGCGCGGCCGGGCGGTTGCGGTCAGGTCGTCGGGGCTGGCGGAGGACTGCGCGGCGGCGTCTTTCGCCGGGCAGTTGGAGACCGTCCTCGGCGCCCGGGGACTCGACGAGGTCCTGGCCGCGCTGCGGCGCTGCGCCGTATCGCCGGGCACCGACCGGGCGCGTGGCTACCGGGCACACCTCGCCCTCGACCATGACGGTGATGACGGGCCCACCGCGCCGGTGCTCGTGCAGGAGCTTGTCGAGGCCGACCACGCGGGCGTGCTGTTCACCAGGGACCCCCGCACCGGTGCTGACGCTGTGGTGATCAACGCGTCCTGGGGCTTGGGGGAGTCCGTCGTCTCCGGCGTGGTCGTTCCCGACGAGGTCGTCGTGACCCCACCGGCCGACATCGTCCGGATCACCGTCGGGTCCAAACAGACCCGGCTCGACCTGCGCGAGCGTGGGCTGGTGCGTTCGCCCGTTCCCGAACCGGACCGGGTACGCGGCTGCGTGACGCCAGACGAGGTGACCGGACTCGTCACGCTCGGCCGGCATTGCGAGGACCTGTTCGGCCGCGCGCAGGACGTCGAGTGGGCGGTTCACGACGAGCGGATCTGGCTGCTGCAGTCACGCCCGATCACCGCCGTCGGCGCCCCGGCGCCCGTGGGCGGCCCGGATCCGGCACTCCCGCTGGTCACCGGTGTGCCCAGCAGTCCCGGCCGAGCGCGGGGACCGGCGCGCCTCGTGTGCTCGGTCGACGACTTCGCCCGCGTCCGGCGCGGCGACATCCTGGTGTGCCGAACCACCGATCCGGCCTGGACGCCGTTGTTCCGCCTCGCCGCCGCCGTCGTCACCGAGACCGGGGGCGTCCTCAGCCACGCGGCCATCGTCGCGCGGGAGTTCGGAATCCCCGCCGTCGTCGGCGCCGACGAGGCGATGACCAGCCTGACCGACGGCACACCCGTCACCGTCGACGGCACCCTCGGCACCGTCACCGGACGGCGTCGCTGATGGCCCGCCCGTCACCCACCGACCTGCTGGTGCTGCACGCGGTACGGCTCAAAGGGTTCGCCGACACCGCCGCCGTCGCCGCCCGGTTCGCTCTCGACAGCGACCGGACCCGTGAGGACCTCCTCGACGCCCAGGCGCGCGGCTGGGTCAGCAAGTCCTCCTTCGCCGACGTGGCCGGATGGTCGCTCACCGAGGCGGGGCGCAGGCACAACGAGGCCCAGCTTCGCGACGAGCTCGACCGTGCCGGCGCCCACGGGACCGTCGCCGCCGTCCACGAACGGTTCCTGCCGCCCAACGCCCGAGCGTCCCAGGCCTTCACCGCGTGGCAGTTGGGGTCCGGCAACGCCGAGGCCGTGTTTCGTCAGCTCGCCGACCTCGCCAGCGAGCTGCGCGACCTCGAACGGTCCCTGGCCGCCCACCTGGCCCGATTCGCGGGCTACCACGACAGGTTCACCAGCGCGCTCGCCCGGGTCGGCGACGACCCGGCGTGGATCACCGGCATGGAGGTCGACTCATGCCACCGGGTGTGGTTCGAGTTTCACGAGGACCTGATCGCCACGCTCGGCATCAACCGGTAGCCGCACCCCGGGGAGGCTGATGAGGGGCCCGGCCCGGGCGCATTGACCAGCAGCGTGCGCGCCGTCTGGCGCGCACGCTGCCGTTGTTCCGTCGTTGCCGGTCGGTCAGATCCGGACGAGGTCAGCCGGCCTCAGGACGACGTGACAGAAGTGGGAGTCGAGGCCGCCTCCGGTGTAGGCCTGACCATGATGGCGACGGGGCATGGTGGAGGTGACCGGCTTGCCGTTTACTAGCCGTGGGCGAGCCGGTCGGGCAACGACCGGCGAGGCCGGACAGCAGGAGGTCCTGGCCGCGGGCAGGTGGCATTGTGGGCCGTCAGGGGACCAGTGCCGTATCAGGCAACGTTTGCCTTGTCGACGATGGCGCGTAGGCGCCGGTCGTCGGCGTGGCGGTTCCGCCAGATGATGTAGCGGCGGATCATGCTGGCCTGTTCTTGGTGGCTGGCGTGGTCGGTCCCGTCGAGGGTGAGGTAGCGCAGGGCGGTGAACTGGGCCTCCATCCGGTGCAGCCAGGAGGAGTTGGTCGGGGTGTAGGCGGTCTCGACGTTGCTGGCCGCAGCCCATGTCCCAACCCGCTCTTGGGGCGGCCACCTGCGTACTTGGGATACAGCGCGTCGAACCCGTCGGCGTGGAAGTTGGATCACGTCTCGGACCCGGTCCGGGCTGGTGAACGTCACCTCGGCGATCCGCGCCGGGTCCATGCCCTGCGCGGACAGCAGCACCATCTGAGCCCGCCGCCAGGTCACCACCGAGCCCCTGCCGCGGCGGATGATCCGCAGCAGCCGCTGTCCCTCGTCGTCATCGATCTCACGGGCCCGCACTCGTTCAGGCATGCCCGCAGCCTGAGGCGAACCCGCCCGGGCGGGCGTGTCACACGATTGGTGGCGGACGTCTGTAAGCGGCTGGTGGTCGGTCTTGGAAGTGCTGGTTGGCGGACAGTGAATGTGCCGGTCCGGAAGGACACGCAATGGGCTGGGCAGCTCAGCCGGATTCTGCGAGCAGGATTCGCCGCGTCCAGGTCATCGGTGTGGAGCTGCAACCACAGGTCGGGCTGGCTGTAGTTGTCGACGCAGTCCAGCCACAGCGTGTTAGGACCGAACCGCACCGAATGAGTTCTTGAGACGGTCGGGGCGTAGGAAACGTCCTCCGCTTTGACGTCGAAGCCCAGGGTGTCGCGGTAGAAGGCCACGGTGGCCTCGTACTGCGCCTTGGGGATCTTCATGGCGATGTTCAGGCCGGCGGTGAACTCAGGCTGGTTCATTGTTAGGTGGCTCCTTGTCGGGTGTCGGGGTGGCGGTGGCGTCCAGTGCGCGTTCCAACGCGGTCAGCCGGTCATCCCATCTGTTGGCGAGCGTGGCCAGCCATATCTGGGCCGCGCGGATGGGCGCTGGTTCCAACCGGTAGGGGTGGCGGCGGCCGGCCGGTTCACCGGAGCTGATCAGGCCCGCTTCGGCGAGCTGCCCGAGGTGCTTGGCCACTGCCTGTCGGCTGATCGGCAGCCGCCGCGCCAGATCGGTGACGGTTGCGGGTCCGGCGCGGGCGAGCTCGTCCAGCAACGCCCGCCGGGTCGGATCGGTGAGCGCCGCGAACACCGCGACGGCCTGCTCCTGTGAATCAGGCGGCCGCATCGAGGTAGGTCTCCAGGTCGCCAAGTTCTTCGGCCCATCCCTGGCCGTTGGCCTGGTGGGCGGACCGGGCGACGTGGTCGGCAGCCTGGGTGAACCCGCTCTCCACCAGACGCAACCGGGTCCCATCCGCTACGGGCTCCAGGGTGAAGGTCACCAGCGTCAGGGGCGCGTCGTTCCCCGGCCAGCCCTCGATTGGCCACCTGAACGCAAAACGGTGTGGTGGATCGACGATCGTGATCGTGGCGACGGATTCTTCGTCGAGGTCATCCCAGCGGAAACACGCTCGCCCGCCGGGCCGTAGATCGATCTCAGCCACCGAGCCGAACCATTGCGACAGCCCTTCAGCGGTGGTCAGCGCGGCCCACACCCGCTCGGCGGGGTGCCACAGCACCGTCTCGCGTTCGATGCTGTCCGGAACCACACCCACGCTCCTTCGCAACCCTTGAGTTGCCATCATGATAGCAACCTAAAGGTTGCAATGGGTGTCCCCCCAAAGCCAGGCCCGGAACGCGCGATCGCTCCACGACATGCCAACCGTCCGCCATGACTCATCCACCCGACTCGAGCCGCGACCGGCACTTTCCCTGTCCGCATGTCGGCACTCGCTGTCCGTACATCTGTCTGCCTACCGGCACTTCTGGGTGTCCACGAGCACACGGTCAAGGCCGGGTGAACATCGCCTGATGCGGCACTGGCAGTACCTTGCCGCGCAGGGTGCCGGCCGCGAGCAGGGCGGTGGGCGTCGGCGGCCCGCTTCCAGTGGCACGCACGCGGCGATCACGGGGTGCAGCCGGCCAGCGGCCAGCGCCGCGACGAGCGCCGTGGTGGCGGTCTTGAGGCGGTGCGGATTCCTCCGGGCGGCGACGCTGAGCCGATAGAACGCCGCGCCGGCCGTTGGGTAGCGCATCCCACAGCCGCAACCGGATGGCCCCGCCCAGCGGCGACGCATCGTCGGCGAGGAAGCCGTAGGCCACGAGCCGCCCGCCGGGCGGCAGTGCCCGGAACGACCGCCGCAGGCAGGTGGCTGCCGGCGATCGGGCAGAGCACGACGTCGGCACGCACCCCGTCCCACCCAGAGCGGTCTACGTACGACGCGCCAAACGACTCGATGAGCCGCCGGTCGGCGGACCCTGCGGCACCGTACGTCTTGATGCCGAGCGGGCGACCGACGTCCAGCAGGGCAGTGCCCACGGCGCCTGCGGCTCCGTGCGCCAGTACCCGCTCGCCGGGCCGCACCCCGGCGACGTGGCGCAGCATCTCATCGGCGGTGAGGTAGTTGAGCGGCAGGCAGGCAGGCAGGCCGCCGCGGTCGTGTCGACGCCGTCGGGCACCGCCACCAGCGCAGCTGCTGGCACGAAGACGTGGCTGGCATGGCCGCCGGTACGGGTCAGCGCGAGGGCGCGCGGGCCGACCCAGGACCGCGCCACGGCTCTTCGGGGGTGCCGGTTCGCCGGTTGTGGTGGTCCAGCAGTCTGGACAGCAGCTCGGTCAACCGCTGTCGCTCCCCGGGTGACAGCGGAGCCAGCAGTGCGTCCTGGCACTCGGCCAGCCGCTTCTCCAATCGCCGCAGCTGCCGCTTGCCCGCGGCGGTCAGCGAGATGATGTTGCGCCGCCGATCGGCGGGATCCGGGGCGCGCTCGACCAGGTCGCGATCGGCGAGCTCGTTGATTGTCGCGACCATGTCGCTGAGGTGGATGCCGCTGCGGCGGCCCAGTGCGGCCTGGCTGGCTGGCCCGAACCTTTCCAGCGTCGCCAGCAGGCGGTAGTGGTAGCCGCGAGCGCCGACGGACGAGAACCCCTCGGTCACCAGGCGGTGCGCGTGGCTGGCGGTCTGGGTGAGCAGCCAGCTGGGCAGGCTCTCCCACCTGGCGGGTGCCTCCTCGGATGGGTCCTGCATGTGACAAGTCTAACCAACCGTTGGACGCACCAACGATTTTGGTATCGTTCGAACGTCAAACGTTAGGAGCACTAACGTTGAGATCCCGAGTGAACCCGCTGGAGTCAGAACGATGATCAAGCCGTTCCGCATCGACATCCCCCAGGCCGATCTCGACGACCTGACCGACCGGCTCTTCCGCACCCGTTGGCCCAACGAGGTCACCGACGCCGGGTGGGACTACGGCTTCCCGCTGGCGCGACTCAGGGAACTGGCCGAGTACTGGCGCACCGGCTACGACTGGCGCGAGCACGAGGCCAGGCTCAACGCGCTTCCGCACTTCACCACCGAGATCGACGGCCAGAACACCCACTTCGTCCACGTCCGGTCCTCGAAACCGGACGCGCTCGCGCTGATCCTCACCCACGGCTGGCCCGGTTCGTTCCTGGAGTTCCTCGACGTGATCGCGCCGCTGTCGCGCGACTTCCACCTGGTGATCCCGTCCATCCCGGGTTACGGCCTCTCCGGGCCGACCCACGAGCGCGGCTGGGATGTCGTCCGAATCGCGCGGGCCTGGGCTGAGCTCATGCGCCGTCTCGGGTACGAGCGCTATGGCGCGCAGGGCGGCGACTTCGGTTCGGGCATCTCCCTGGCGCTTGGCGCGGTGGCGCCCGAGCAGGTCGTCGGGGTGCACGTCAACTACCTGCCGACCAGGCCGGTCCCGGACGCCGACATCGAGCTGTCCGAAACGGATGAGGCGCGACTGCGCAAGGTCCGGCAGTTGATGGCGAATCGTCCGCCGTACCAGGCTTTGCAGGCGAGCACCCCGCAGACCATCGGCTACGCGCTGACCGACTCGCCGGTCGGCCAACTGGCCTGGATCGCCGAGCGCTTCGCACAGTGGACCGACCCTCGCGCACAGATCAGCGACGAGCGGATGCTCACCAACATCTCGCTGTACTGGCTGACCGCCACCGCGGCCTCCTCGGCGCGGCTGCACCGCGATACTCCGCGGCGGACCGAGCCGTGTCCGGTACCTGTTGGCGTCGCGGTGTTCGCACACGACATCACGCAGTCGGTGCGACCGCTGGCCGAGCGGCTGTACGACATCAGGCACTGGTCGGAGTTCGAACGCGGCGGCCACTTCGCCGCGATGGAGGTGCCGGAGCTGCTCGCCGAGGACGTCCGGGACTTCTTCCTCAACCACATCAATTACGACTACCGGGTCGCCACCCGCTAGGAGACACTGTTGGCCGCGAACTTCCCGCACCCGGGAACTTCGCGGCCGACAGGCCGTTCACCCTCGGTGAGACCGGCCGCGCGACGGCATGCCTCCGTCCCGGCACCGCCACCCCGTCATCGTTCACGGACTGGAGCACTCATGACCCAGGTATCGATCGCGCAGTACGCGGTGGCTGACGGCGGGCCCTACGCGATCACCACGGGCCCGGACGGCGCACTGTGGTACACGTTGGTGCGCAGTGGGCAGATCGGCCGGCTGGTGCCAGGCGGTGCACCCGGCAGCTACCAGCTCGATCCGGAGTGCCGGCCGACGATCATCACGCCCGGTCCGGACGGCGCGTTGTGGTTCACCGAGTACCAGGCGCACCGCATCGGCCGGATGACCACCGACGGGCAGGTCACCGAGTTCTCGCTGCCCACTGCGCAGTGCGGGCCGTTCGGCATCGCCACCGGTCCGGACGGCGCGCTGTGGTTCACCGAGACCGCCGCCGACCGGATCGGCCGCATCACCACCGATGGTCAGGTCGCCGAGTTCCCGCTCCCGACCACCGGCGCCTTCCCGTCCGCCATCACCGCCGGCGTGGATGGCGGGATGTGGTTCAGCATGAACCAGGCCAACGCGATCGGCCGGATCGGCATGGACGGCACGATCACCGCCTACCCACTACCGGCCGAGGCCGCCGCGCCGGTCGGGGTCGCCACGGGACACGACGGCGCCGTCTGGTTCGTCGAGATCGCCGCCGGGCAGATCGGCCGGATCACGCCGGACGGCGATATCACCGAGTTTGCCCTGCCCGATCGCGCCGGCCGGCCGCACGCCATCACCCCGGGCCGCGACGGCGTCATGTGGTTCACCGAATGGGGTGGCAACCGCGTCGGCTCCATCACCGCCGACGGCGACATCGCCGTACACGACCTGCCCACGCCAGGCTCGGAACCGCACGGCATCACCCTCGGCCCCGACAACGCACTATGGACCGCGTTGGAAACCGGAGCCCTTGCCCGCATCACCACCTGACCAGGAGAACATCTCCCGGCCGCCCGGCGACGGGCTTGTTGGCTCGCTGGCGCAGGACGTGGACGGTGCGTGGCCGCACGGACGCAGGAGACGTCGGTGCGGCCACTCCCGGGGGGTTGGTGGATCAGCCGCCCACGGACTCCGCCTGATCGGTGACGGTGATGCCCCTGGCGAAGCGCACGATCTGGTCGTCGCTGAGGCCCAGCTCACCCGGAACCTGCACCAGGACCTTCCGACCCGAGGCGTCCGGGAAGATCAGCCACCGGGTGTCCGACAGCTTGCCCTCCGCCTCCTGGGGGAAGCCAAGCTCACCCGCCCTGCCATTGATGTCGACCTTCGTCACGGGTGACCTGTCGGGGAGCCGGGACAGGCTCTGAAGGGACACCGAGATTCGACCCTGCAGGCTGACAGCGCCCCCGGGAGCGGGCGGCGCGGTGTCCCCGCCAGGCGGCGTCACGATGAACATGCTCTTGTCCGATGAGATCACGTGCCAGCCCTCCGGCACGGTGCCCACCTCGAAACCGACCGGCTGGGTGCCGGTGTAGGCGACGAGCTGCAGGCGCGACGTGTTCGTCGTCGTGGCGGGCCCCTCCGCGACCGTGGTCGTGGCGCTGTCAGGCCTGCCGAGCTGGCCGGCACCCATCGCCACAGTGGCGGCGAGGGCGACGGCCGCGCCGGAGAACGCCAGCCGCCGCCGGCGGCGACTGGCCAGGGCATGGTGTCCCCGGGCCACGTCGGCGGTGACGACGTCCGGGCTGGTCTGGTCGGGCGTGACGGCATGCGGCAGGGTCCGCAGGACGTCCAGCACGTCTGGCATGTCAGTACTCCTCCACTGAGTCGGATCAGGGTTTGATTCAGGCGAAGTCGTGCACACGTGCGGGGAAGAGCGCCCGTAGCCGTTCCAGCCCTCGCGCGCTCTGGCTCTTGACGTTGCCCTCGCTGCACCGCATCGCATCGGCGGTCTCGGCGACGCTGAGTCCTTCGACGTACCGCAGCACCACCGCCGCCCGCATGCCGGCCGGCAGTGTGGCCAGCAGGGCCAGGACCCTCGTCTCATCACCGTCCGTAGCCTCGACGGCGACGACGTCGGGCAACTGTGCCCGTACCTGCTCACGCCGACGGAACAGGCTGCGGCGCTCGTCCGTCGCCGCATTCACGATGCACCGGCGCGCGTACGCGTCCACGGTCTCCGGCCGCACCCTCGGCCAAGCCAGATACAGGCGGGTCAATGCCGTCTGCACCACATCCTCGGCCTTGGCCAGGTCGCCGGAGACCAACAGCGTTGCCACGCGTACCAGGCCAGCACGCCGGGCTGTCACGAACTCGGTGAACTCGCGGTCCTGCTCGGAAGGCCGTCTCATAGGCCACCCCACCTCTCCTCGTCCCCGCTTGCCACTTGGACACCTCTCATACGTAAGGACCCCGCGTGCCCGTTGCATGCCGGCCGAGAGAGTCCGCAGCGGCATCGGTCTGCTCCCGGTCGTGGGCAGACCTGGCCGGACCACGGTCGCGGAAAGGGGTGCCGTCCGGCCTTGCCGCCCTGCTCCTTCTGTCTGTCCCACGTCTCGGCATGCCCGCCGTCGCGTCACAGGTGACCACGGGCTGCCCATGGACGCGAGGACGACGGCCTACTGGTTTCCGGACGAACATCAGCCGATCGCTTGCCGGGACGGTGTGGTGTCCGATCTGGGGCGATGAGCGGGATCGTCCTCGTGTTCCCGGGGTACGTCCGTTCCGTGTTCGAAGAATTCAGGGACGAGCGGATCGACGTCGGCGAGGTGGAGCTCCGGGTCCGGCATGCGGGCGACGGCCCCCCGGTGCTGCTCGTCCATGGTCATCCGCGTACCAGTTCGACCTGGCACCGGGTCGCTCCGCGACTGGTGGAACTCGGCCACAGAGTTGTGTGCCCCGACATGCGAGGCTACGGACGCTCGGGCAAGGCCGAGATCCGCCCGGACCATGCGCAACAGTCCAAGCGGACGGTGGCACGGAACCTGGTGCGCCTGATGAGCGCACTGGGGCATCGGCGTTTCTCAGCCGTGGGGCACGACCGTGGCTGCTATGTGGCGTTGCGCATGGCGCTAGACCATCCGGACGTGGTGAGCCGATTGGTGGTGATGGACGGCGTCCCGATCAGCGAGGCCCTGGCCCGGTGCGACGCCAGGTTCGCGCACGCCTGGTACCACTGGTTCTTCTCCGCGCAGCCGGACAAGCCGGAGCGGGCGATCATGGCGGATCCGGACGCCTGGTACAGCGCTGCGGGGCCGGAGACCATGGGCGCCGAGAACTACCAGGAGTTCCGCGAGGCCATCCACGACCCGGCCACCGTGAGGGCGATGCTGGAGGATTACCGGGCGGGCCTGGGAATCGACCGTGAGCACGAGGAGACCGACCGGTACGCCGGCCGTAGAGTGCGCTGTCCGGCCCTGTTTCTGTGGTCGACCCGGGACGACATGGAAGGCCTGTACGGCGACCCACTCGCCGTCTGGCAGCCCTGGGTGGACGACCTGCGCGGTGCTCCCATCGAGTCCGGGCACCACATGGCCGAGGAGAATCCCGCGGCCCTTGTCGCAGCCCTGCACCGATTCCTGACATGACCGGCCCTTCCCGCCGCGGTGTCGGTTCCTTCACCCACCGGTCGACCGAGCCGCCGATCCAACGGCCGTCGTGGTCGCCGCGCCGACGGTGCTGGTACTGGCGGCGGGCGCGCTGCCGGAGCGGGTCGCGCTGTTCGTCTCGCCGGAGTCCGACCTGTGGCGGGCGGCCCACGAGCGGTGGGCGGCGGTGTTGGCGGTGGCGCTGGTGCGCTGGCCTGGGCCAGCCGCGACTGATCGGCGGGCCCTTGTCGCAGGGGCGGATCGGCAACCTCTCTGTGCGCGCAGGTGGGCCGAGGGCGTCCCGCGCGCCGCCGACGGGGCCGGTTGAGGGTGCGTGAGCCACAGCAGTGGTGGGCGGGTCAGCCATCGGGTCGGTCGTCCTACCGGGAGGTGCGTCCGGGTGGGGAGCGGGCGGCCGGCCGGAAGGGCGGCCGCGCCGGGGCTTGTGGCGGGTCAGCGCAGCGGGCGGAGGAAGGTACGGAGGTCACCGACGAGCAGGTCGGGGGTCTCCATCGCCGGGAAGTGGCCACCCCGGTCGAACTCCGACCAGTGCTCGATCGCGCCGGTGGGATCGAGCAGGCTGCGGATGCTGTGGTCCGCGGCGAAAACCGCCACACCCATCGGCGGACCGCCGCGCGCGACCGCACCCGATCCGGCGGCGCCGGCCTGTTCGGCATAGGCCCGGAACGCCTGCATGCTCTCGTAGGTGAAGTTCGCCGAGGAGGCGCCGCTGCGGGTGTGCCAGTAGACGCTGACGTTGGTCAGCAGTTGGTCGCGGTCGACGGCGTCCTCGGGCAGTTTCGCGGCGGGATCGGTCCAGGCCTGGTACTTCTCGACGATCCAGGCGAGCTGGCCGATCGGGGAGTCGGTGAGGGAGTACGCGAGGGTCTGCGGCCGGGTGGCCTGCATGTGCAGGTAGCCGATCCCGTCCCGCTGGAACTGGTTGAACCGCTCCCCGCGCTGGCGGTCGAGTTCGGGCAGTCCGGCCAGATCCACGGGAGCGCCGAGGGGGAACGGCCCCGGCCCGTTGATGTGGGTGCCGACGATGTTCCCGGGCGCCACCATCGGCAGCATCCCGGTCACGCCGGCCCCGACGTCGCCACCGTGTGCGGCGTACCGGTCGTAGCCAAGCCGGCTCATCAGCTGTGCGAAGGCCGCCGCCACCCGGAACAGGTCGCCCCAGCCGGCTTCCCGCAGTGGGGTGGAGAACCCGAAGCCCGGCAGTGACGGCACGACGAGGTGAAACGCGTCCGTCGGGTCGCCGCCGTGCCGGCGGGGATCGGTCAGCGGATCGACCACCTGCTGGAACTCGACGATCGAGCTGGGCCAGCCGTGGGTGATCAACAGCGGCAGGGCGTCCGGCTCCGGCGAGCGGACATGCAGGAAGTGGATGTTCTGCCCGTCGATCTCGGTGGTGTACTGCGGGATCTCGTTGAGGCGGGCCTCCTGTGCCCGCCAGTCGTAACCACCCGCCCAGTACCCGGCCAGGTCCTTGAGGTAGTCCACCGGCACGCCGCGGCTCCACCCGGTACCGGGCAACTCGTTGGGCCAGCGAGCGTGGTCCAGCCGGTTGCGCAGGTCGTCCAGCGCGGCCTGCGGGATGTCGATGCGGAAACGGCGGATCGGGTGGTCGTGTGTCATACCTGGAAACCGTAGAATCAGTTGCGGAAAGATTCGTTCCGCGTTTGATGGCAGACTTCAGAACGTGCTCGACACCTCAGCGCGGTTGCTGCGCCTGCTGTCCCTGCTTCAGAGCCCGCGCGACTGGACCGGTCCCCAACTGGCCGAGCGACTCGGGGTGACCACCCGCACCATCCGCAACGACGTCGAACGGCTCCGCAGCCTCGGCTATCCCGTGGCCGCGACCCCCGGCGTAGCCGGCGGGTACCGGCTCGGCGCCGGTGCCAACCTCCCGCCGCTGCTGCTCGACGATGACGAAGCGGTCGCCGTCGCGGCGGGCCTGCGCACCGCGGCCGGCGGCACCATCACCGGGATCGAGGAAACGTCGGTACGCGCCCTCACCAAACTCGAACAGGTGCTCCCGGCGCGGCTGCGACACCGGATCAACACCCTGGCCGCCGTTACCGTGCCGATGCCCGGCTCCGGTCCCACCGTCGCGGCGGACACCCTCACCGCCGTCGCCGCCGCGTGCCGAGACCACCAACGGCTCCGCTTCGACTACCAGTCCCACGACGGCGGGACCAGCATCCGGGTCACCGAACCACACCGGCTGGTCCACACCGGCCGGCGCTGGTACCTGGTCGCCTGGGACCTCGACCGAGCCGGCTGGCGCACCTTCCGGGCCGACCGGCTCACTCCCCACGTGCCCACCGGCCCGCGGTTCACCCCACGGCAGCCACCCGGCGGGGACCTCACCGGCTACGTCGCTCGTGGCCTTGGCGCCGCAACGTGGCGGTACCGCGCCCGGGTGACCGTGCGGGCGCCGGCCGAGACGATCGCCGCGCGACTACCTCCGGCCGTACAGGTCGAACCGGTCGACGAACACACCTGCGTCGTCGTAGCCGGCTCCGACACGCCGCACATGCTCGCCACGTACCTCGGCATGCTCGACGCCGACTTTCACTTCAACGCCAACGAAGCGCCGGAACTCGCCGAACACCTGCACAGGCTCGCCGACCGTTACCAACGCGCCCCACAAAAAGCCCTCCACACCGCACAGAGTCTGGAATGAGGCCTTGCCCCTTGCGGCGTGACCGCCTTACTCGGCTTCTCCCTTCGTGCTGCGGATCTCGCGTGAGCGGGATCCTGCCCGAGCGGGAGGCCACCCCGCCTTGTCCGGTTGTTCGATCATGATTCATATCGACTGGCTACGGTCCTTGTCCGACACATGTCGGACCGTGAGGAGAACCTGTTGATGGTCAAACGCGTCGTAGCCCTGGGGTTGGCCTGCCTCACCACAGTCGCGGCCTCGGTCGTGGCACCGCACGGCACCGCGTCGGCCGCCGTCGAGGATCCCGCCGGTTCCGCCGCCCAGTACCACGTCGGATTCGCGTTGTTCCGCAGCGAGAACATGTCCGGCCCGGACCGGCTGGCGAGCGGCGTCGGGTTCCACTCCTTCCGCATTCCGGCGGTGGTGAAGACCAGCACCGGGCGTCTGTTGGCCTTCGCCGAGGGGCGCCGGTACAACAACGCCGACTTCGGCGACATCAACCTCGTGTACAAGCGGACCAAGACCGCCACGAGCCACGGCGCTGCGGCCGGTGACTGGGAGCCGCTCAGGGAGGTGGTCGGGTCGGGGTCCGGCACCTGGGGCAACCCCACGCCGGTGGTCGACGGCGACACCGTCTATCTCTTCATGTCCTGGAACGCCGGCGACCGCAGTCCGTCCGGGAACGACCTGCTGCCGGACGGTTCGCGCACCAAGCCGATCGACTCCACCGAGGCCGGTCGGCGGCATCTCTACCTGAGCAAGAGCACCGACGACGGCGCCAGCTGGACGAGTCCGGTGAAGATGACCGCCGACCTCACTCCGAGCGGCTGGGGCTGGGACGCGGTGGGCCCGGGCAACGGGATCAAGATGCGCTCCGGCCAACTGGTGGTGCCCGCCCGGGGCCGCAACATCATCGGCGTCCTTGGTCCGGACGGGCAGCGGCAGTGGCGTTACCAGCGGTTGAGCGAGACGAACAACGAGGGCACCATCGCGCAGACCCCCGACGACAACCTGTACCGCAACGACCGGCCCAACTCCGGCAGCTACCGGCGGGTCGCCCGGGGCACGCTGACCAGCTTCGGTTCGTTCGCCAACGACACAGGGCTGCCCGACCCGGAGTGCCAGGCCTCGGTTCTGGCGTACAACATCGACGCGCCGGCCCGGACCATCTTCCTCAACTCGGCGTCCACCGAAAGCCGCCGCGCCATGCGCGTCCGGATCAGCTACGACGCCGACGCCGGAACGTTCACCTACGGCCGCGAACTCAGTGACGTGCCGATCTCCGGTGTCGGGAACGAGGGCGGCTACTCCAGCATGACGAAGACCGGCGACTACAAGATCGGGGCGCTCGTGGAGACCGACTTCTACGAGTACGGCAGCGATCCCCGCTCGCACCGGGCGATCGTCTGGCGGCGGTTCAACCTGTCCTGGATCGTCAACGGCCCCAACAACTAGCGACCGAGGACGGCTGCCCCGTACCCCCGCGCACGACCGGAGCGACGACACCTCGCGGCCATTCCCGGTGGCGGGCCTCGACGTGCCGGGCTCGCGGGGCAGCCGGTCGCCGGCCCGCTGTCGTCCGACGCCGACCAACCCGCCGGCGGTGAGCCGGCACATCGGCCGGTCCGAGGCGAACATCAACCGATGCGGGCCGAACAGCTTCACCGCCTCCGCGATGAACGAGCGAAGACCGCTGACTCGTGACCGGTTCGGTCGTCTGGATGACCAGCCCGGAGAGCTTGGCCGTGACGTTCGGTGGCGCAGCGCGTGCCGCCGGGGCCGGGCCGGACCGCTCGGCCAGCCCGGCGGCACCGGCGCGGATGCGGGGCTTGCCGAGGTGGTTGAGGACGAGACGGAGCTCCGGCAGTCCCACGGGCGCGGGCCGCTCGGCGCCGCTGCGTCCAGATCCACGGTCCCCAACGGGCAGACGCCGAGCTGACAGACTTCCCTTGGTCACTGCAAGTGATCCCGGTCTTTCCGCGACGGTGTGAGGTTGTGCGTAGAGCCTGGCTTGTCGCTTACGCATTTATTCCTCGTCATACGACCTGGATCCGGGGCAAGCGCAAGATTTCCTCAAGCCAATCGGCTCTTCATTGACCGGGGTCCCTTCGCGCTGACAAGATTCTGTCTCAATCGGACAGTAGCGAAAGGGGAAGCCTAGTGTTCAAACTCCGCTCAGTCGTGATGGGGCTGGTCCTGGCTCTCGGCCTGGCGACCGGATTCGCATCCCCGGCGTTTGCCGGAAACCTGTATTGGAAGACCGGCAAGGCCGTGTCGCACAAAACGGTCTTCGATGGGTCGAACAGCAAGAACATCATCTGTTACTCGGCCGGTGGAATCGGTGCGACGATGTGTATCCGGCTCGACCGGAGGACCATGTATGTGAGAAGCGACAAGGCTGACGGCTATTTCAAGCTCGGAAGCTGGAAGGGTAGCGGCAACCAGTACGTCTGCCAGAACAACAAGGGTAAAAAGAAGGGGAACGGCACCTGGGTGGCGTGTCACTGGAAGTGGCCGAAGAAGAAGTGCTACACCGTCCGGACCGGGCACGGGCAGGCCGACTGGTATATCCTCAGCCGTTCCAGCACGCTGTATTGCTACTAGGTCGGCCGTCGGTGGCGTGGTCGACGCCTGCTTCACTCGATCGGCGAGCGCGCCTACTTAGCCGCCGGTCCGTCGACCGCCAATGCCACTGAACCGCAGGCAGAACTGGACATAGCTGGCCCGCGGTGCGGGTCAGCTATTCTCCACGTCACCCCCGGCGTCGCCTCCAACGGATGTCAGGTTCTCCGCGGGATCTTGTTGCGGAACGGCTCGATGGCCTGAGGGCGAAGGGCTGGCTTCCGGTCCGACTTGCGTCGTACCTTTCAAGATCCTGTCGCTTTCTGCAGCCGATCTGTGTCGCGGGTTGGTGCGGCGTCCGGTGGGAGTCCGACCGGGCCGCTGGTCCTTGTGCGGCTCGGAGGAACCGGGTTCCCCAGTCCCGGAGGTGGTCGGTGAATTCCGGCGGGCTGAGCACCTCGAACTCTGCGCCGATGTTGCCCAGTGCCTGGGTGGGCCAGTCCGGGCTGGTGGACAGCATGGTGAGACGGCAGTGTCGGATGTCGATGGACTCGGTCGTGCCCCATTGCCCGACGACCCGACGGACGTGTTCGGCGGATGCGTGGACCAGGGCCTGCACGGCGTGTCCTGAGGAAGCGCCGGCGGGGGTGCGCACGAATTGGGCGGCGTCCGCAGCGGGCAGGGGGCGTGGACGGAACCTCGTTCCGGCGCTGCGCGGATTGGTCAGTCGGTCGAGGCGGAAGCTGCGCCAGTGCCGGGTCAGGTCGTAGGCGGCCAGGTACCCGCGCCCGCCGAGCGCCCCAAGGCGGTGCGGTTCGACTTCTCGTTCGATGTCGGGGGCGCCGCGTGCGGTGTGAAGGAATCGCAGCCGTTCGTCATCCCGGCACGCATGGGCGATCACCATGAGCACTTCGGCGGGCACGACCGGCCCCGCGGCCGTGGGCGAGACGGTCATCGCCCGTAACGCGTTCACCCGGGCGCGGAGACGCGGCGGTAGGACCTGCACCACTCTGGTCAGCGCGCGCACCGCAGCGTCCTCGACCCCGGCGATTCCACTCTGGGCGGCGTCGCCCATGCCGACCGCCAAAGCGACGCGTTCCTCGTCGTCGAGCAGCAGCGGCGGCAGGACCGCGCCGGGCGCCAACTGGTAACCGCCGTCGGTGCCTCGGGGAGGCGTGGACCGGGTGGCCGAGTTCCCGCAGCCGGTCGACATCGCGGCGCAGGGTGCGTTCGGAAACCCCCAGGCGGCCGGCCAGATCGGTGCCCGACCACTGGCGGTGGGTCTACAGCAACGACAGCAGCCGGAGCGTCCGGGAACTGGTGTTGGCCATGTCGGGATCTTCGCATGGCTTTCGGTCAGGAAGTGACCGCAACTCTCTCTGGGGCGTTGTCGTGATCCGTCGTGAGAGGGCGACTGCCCGACCCGCTGGAGGCCGGCCGGCACCGGCATGGGCGCCGGGACGGCCGGGCTGCGGACCCGGGCGCGGGCAAGTTGGTCGAGGTGCCGGCGAAGATCGCCGACTCGCAGGTCGTAGCGGACACGCTGTGCGCCGCCGTCGATGTGGCCGCGGCGGGCAGTGGGCGTCGGCGTCGCTGTGGCACTCGCCGCGACCGATGCCTTCTGGTGGTGGGCGCCCCGCCGCCGTCCCCGGACCGGATATGTCGGCGGCAGTCGCGCCTGCGGCACCCCGGGTGGCCACCCCGCGATCACCGGCGGCCGTCACGCCCGGCTACGGTGCAGGCGTGATTGTCGCCCGTTCCCTGCTGCTGTTCGTCCTGGCGGCGCTCGCCGAGATCGGCGGGGCATGGCTAATCTGGCAGGGCTGGCGCGAGCACCGTGGCCTGTGGTGGATCGCGGCGGGTGTCATCGCCCTCGGCGCGTACGGGTTCGTCGCCTGTCTGCAACCCGACCCCAACTTCGGGCGGATCCTGGCTGCCTACGGCGGCGTCTTCGTCGCCGGCTCTCTGGCCTGGGGCGTGGTCGTGGACAAGTTCCGCCCGGACCGGTGGGACGTCGTCGGTGCCGCGATCTGCCTGGTCGGCGTCGCCGTCATCATGTACGCGCCACGCGCCGGCGACAGTTGACGGTCACCTGCCGGCAAGTCCGTGCGTAGCAAGAACTCACGAACCGCACCTCGGTCTCTCGCCAACTATCGGTCAAGCGTCGTTGACGGTCAGTTGATCTGTTGGGCGATCGGTGGATCGCATTCCCGAACAGTACGGTCACCGCCGAGGCGCCGGCCGCAGCGACGATCAGGACGCTGCGGCCGGCGGCCGGTTGCCGTCCGCAGTCTCAGCTGGGGCCCCGGCCCGTCCGGCCTGCTGCGCGGACCGCGGCGGTCAGGATGCCCGGATCGACCGCCGGCGCATCAGGACTACAGCTGCGGCAGCGATGATCATTATCAGGAGGATCGCGCCGATCAGAACCAGCGGACCGGGCCCGTCGCCGGGCTCGCCGGCCACGGAGGCAGGGCTGGCCGCGGTAGCGCTGGTCGGCGTGGTGGACGGCACGGCCGTGGTGGACGGCACGGCTGTGGTGGCTGGCGCGGAGACTACAGGACTGGCGGTGGGGTCGGCGACGGTGAACCGGTACGAACCCCGCACCGGGTGCCCGTCGGCGGAGACGACCCGGTAGGCGACGGTGTAGGTGCCGTTGGCCAGGGCCTGGTCGAAGGTGACGGTGCCCTTGGCGCCGTTGACGGCGGGCTCGCTGGTCGGCACCTTCTGCTGGCCGCTGTCGGACAGCGTGATGGTGGTGAAGGCCGGGTTCAGCTTCTGCATGAACTCCAGCGTGAGCTGTGTCGGCGCCTCGCTCAGCCGGGCATCCTTGGCTGGGGTGGCGGACTTCAGCGTGTTGTGCGCGGCGGCGGGGGAGGCGGGCACGAGCAGCAGCACCACCACCGTGGTCAAGGCGGCGGCGAGCAGGCCGGCGAGGTTCTGGCGGGCATGGGTACGCATGTCTCTCCTGTGCTTCAACCGAGAAGCTGTTGGCCGACCCAGCCGCCTGCCGGGCAGCCGGGCGGGATCGCGAAGACGGCGGAGCCGATCGGGGTGGTCCATTCATTGAGCAGGTCCCGTTCGGCGAGGCGCCGCTGGATGGGCAGGAACTGCTGTGCGATGTCCGCCTGGTAGGAGGCGAAGATCAGCCCGCTGTCGGCGGTGCCGTTGGCGGTGGGTATCCCGTCGTAGTTGTAGGGGCGGCGGAGGAGTCTGAGTCGGTCGTCGGTGACGTGGGCGCGGGTGACGTGCGAGAAGTCCGGAATGACGGTGAGTCCGTCAGGGCCTAGTGCGGCGAAGTCGGGCTCGTCGTGTTCGTCGGTGCCCGTGAGTGGGGCGCCGGTGTCGAGGCGGCGGCCCACCGCCAGTTCCCGGTCGGTGCGTCCGAGCAGGTCCCAGGTCTCGAGGTTCATCGAGACGCGGCGGACGACGAGGGTGGTGCTGTCGCGCAGCCAGTCCGGTCCGTCCGGCACCCACACCGCCGTCTCCAGCGGGCCGCCCGGCTTCGGATTGGCGGTGCCGTCGAGTTGGCCGAACAGGTTGCGCTGGGTGCGTCCCGGTTCGGCGCCGGCGGCGCGCCGGAAGCCCTGCTGCACCCACCGCACGGTGGCGAAGGGGCGGCTGTCCTTGACCAGGACGCGCTGGGTGTGGGCGACGGTGAGCGGGTCGTCGGCGCAGATCTGCAGCAGCAGGTCCCCGCCGGACCAGCGGGGCTGGAGCCGGTCGATGCGGAAGGGCGGCACGTCCGCCACTGACGCCGGTCGCCGGTCGTCGAGGTCGGCGGCGCGGTAGAGGCCGGGGCCGAAGCCGAAGGTGACGGTGAGCCGGGCGGGTAGGAGGCCGAGTTCCGGTTCGGTGTCGGCCAGGGCGGGGCGCCCCTGGGTGAGGCGGGCGGCGTCGTCGGTGAGCAGCCGCAGCATCCGCCCGAGCGCGGCCCGGTCGGTGCCCGGCTTGAGGGTGAGGGCGACAAAGGCCGCGTGCGCCTGAGGCTCCGTGGCGACACCGGCCTGGCGGGGCCCGTAGAACGGCTCGACCGCCGTGCCGACTTCCGCCGCCAGGGTCGCCTCGGGCGGGCGTACCGCCGGGCGGTCGGCGCGGGCGGCGGTGACGGCGGCGGCCCCGGCCAGCGCGCCTCCGGTGGCCAGGACCCCGCCGGTGAGAAGGCCGCGCCTGCTCACCGGGCGGGGGATGGCTTCGGTCACGGCGCCGGGCTCGGGCTCGCGGACATGCCCGGCATGCCGTGCCCGGGGGCGTAGCTCTCCTGGGCACCGGTGAACGGCTTCGCCACGGCGGTGAACGACTGGGTGCGCCCGTCAGCGAAGGTGAGGGTGAAGGTGAGCTCGTCACCGGCCGTCACCGGCTGCCTGAGATCCATCAGCATCAGGTGGTCACCGCCGGGCTGCAGGACGTGCTCGCTCTTGGCCTTGATTACAATGCCGCCCTGCTTGGCCTGCATGACCATCTTCCCGTCCTGCGTGGTCATCTCGTGCAGCTCCATTGGCGACACCTCGGTGCTGGCACCGGTCAGCGTGACATCGGTGTCCCCGTCGTTGACCAGCGTGCCGAACGCGGCCGTCATGCCCTTGTCCGCGGCCTTCACCCACGGGTCGCGGATGCCGATCACCCCCACCGCCGTGCCGGCCGACGTCGAGATGGTCGGCGACGTGGTGGGGATGGCGGTCGAGGCGTCCGGCGCCCCGCAGCCAGCGGCGGCGAAGGCCAGGACGGCGGCGCTGAGCAGGGCCGCCGGGCGAGCGAGCCGGCGAGTTCTGGTGCTGGGCATGACGAATCCCCTCGAAGAAGTCGGTGTCGTACCGTTGGTCGGGACAGTGAGGCCGGGGGTTCCCGCCGGTGTGGTTACCCCCGTCACACACCGGCGAAGTCAGGCGGCTGTGTCCCGGCGACAGTGCGACGACCAGGGCGGCAGCAGCCGCAGGCCGGGTGCGGCGCCCTCTCCGTCAGCCGTCAGCGGCCAGCGGCCATCGTCCAGGCCGGCCCGGCCAGCCGGGCCCGGTGCCCCGAGACCTGGCCACCACGATGGCGTACCCGGCGAGCAGGAAGACCTCGGCGTAGGCCAGCCCCAGCAGATGGGTGGCGACGAACGCCTCCCGCCGGTCGACGGGCAACGCCGTGATGAGCTGTTCCGGCGCGACCTGGCGGTCGAAGCCGCTGCGGTGCGGGTCAGCCGGGTCGTACGGCCACGAGCATCCGTGGATCATCGGGGCACCTCGTCCGGTACGGCGTCGACGAGGTGGCCGCCGACGGCCATGACGTGGGCGGGCGCAGGCTATCCGCGGGCCGAGGCGGCCATCCCAAGCCCACGCGGGCGAGGCGGCGGCTGGGCGTCGCGGGTGGCCCAGAGCGCCACGGCGATGTAGAGGGCCTGCTCTGGGATGCGCTGCCAGAGCGGCGAGGCTGGTTCGCCCGCGAACGGGATCTCGGCCGTGGCGGCGTGGATGTTCGCCGGCAGCATGGCGACGAACAGCAGGGCCAGACCGTAGCCGGCGGCACGGCGGGTCCGGCCGATGATCAGCCCGAGGGCGCCGAGGATCTCCAGTACGCCGGTGAGGTAGACCATCGTGGACGGAGACGGCACCACGGGCGGCACCATGGCAACCAGGTCGTCATGGGTCGGCATGACGGTGACGCCGGCCGGGACGAAGTGCGCGCTCGCGGTCATGAACAGCATTGCCGCCAGTGCGTATCCCGCGGTGGTGGGCCAGGTCGCGAACCGCCGTACGCCCAGCGCGCCGAGCCCTCGCAGCACCGCCAGCGCGGCAAGGAGGACGAGGAGTGTCATGTCCGACCTCGAATCTAGTTACTGTCAAGTTATAGTCGACGCTAGCCACGCCGTAGCATCTTGTCAATGGCAAGTTGGTGTCGTGGCGCATGCCACCAAAGCGAAGGATCGTGTGCCAACGTGAGCAAGACCGGATACCACCACGGAGACCTACGCCGGACGATCCTCGCGGCGGCCGTCGCGGCGATTGGCGAGTCCGGTCTGGACGGGTGGAGTCTGCGTGAGTTGGCCCGGCGCGCGGGGGTCTCCCATGCGGCGCCGGCCCACCACTTCGGCGACAAGGCGGGCGTCCTGACCGCCATCGCCGCCGAGGGCTTCACGCTGCTGGCCGACGCCCTCGAAGCCGCCGAGCCGGATTTCCTCGCCGCCGGCCTCGCCTATGTGGAATTCGCCGTCGGTCACCCGGTCCACTTCGCAGTGATGTTCCAGCCCAGCCTGTACCGCGCCGACGACGAGGTCGTCCGCCAGGCCGAGACCCGCGCCGGCGACGTGCTCCGCAAGGGGGCCAAAGCCCTGATCCCCACCACGGCGGTCCCCGAGCACGCCACACTCGCCGCCTGGTCGATCGCACACGGCTTCGCGAGCCTCTGGATAGCCGGCGCGCTGCGCCTGCCACCCGGTGCCGACCCGGTCGACGCCGCCCGCCCCGTGCTGCGGTTCCTCATCGAGCATTGAGACCCGGAATCGGGTTGTCGCGCACGGTCGATCCCGGCTCACGCACCATGAACACGTCCACCAGATCCTCGGTGTCGAGCGTGAATCCGTGGCGCTCGTACAACCGCCGGGCCGGGCTGCCCCGCAGCACGCTCAGCCGGACCAGGGTGCCATCGCGGTCGCACTGCTCCAGCAGCCCGCGCAGCACCGCCGTGCCGATGCCGCTGCCCTGCAGACGCGGGGCGAGGTGGAAGTGCTCCGGCCAGTGGGGGGCGTCCTCGGCCGGCCGCAGCGACACGCAGCCGGCGAGCCCGCGGGCCGCCTCTATCACCCAGGTGTGCTCCGGCGCGAACCGGTCCCGCAGTCGCTGCCGCACCCGCTGCTGGTCGTAGCGCCCGAGCCGCTCCAGATCCGCCCGCAGCACCACGCCCGCAACTCGGCCACCGCCTCGACGTCCGCCATCGAAGCCGGTCGCGCCTCCCGGTCAGCCATGATCGCAGGCCGCGCACGTCGCGTCACAGGACGGGTTGGAACGCCTGTCGATCGGCCGGCTGGCCGCCGACCTCGGCGTGAGCGAGAGCGGCCTGTGCGGCTACCTCGGCTCGAAGGTAGAGCTCCAACTGGTCACGATCCGTTCCGCCGCCGAGTGCTACGAACGGGCCAGGACCGCGATCCGTACCCGGCTGGCCGCCGTCACGGAACCACGCTAGCCGGCGTGGGCGCCGTTAGCCCCGGACGCCACCGGAGGCGTTGGTCAGGCAAGCTGCTCGGCCAGTCCCGTACCGGT
This sequence comes from Micromonospora sp. KC723, assembly GCF_004348595.1. Taxonomy (GTDB): domain Bacteria; phylum Actinomycetota; class Actinomycetes; order Mycobacteriales; family Micromonosporaceae; genus Micromonospora. Next base: position 33,274 of record NZ_SMKD01000021.1, on the reverse strand, counting down.
TACTGATCGCGCTCGCCGAGCTGGCCAGCACCAGCCAGACGGCACACACCCCGGGCATCGCGCTCGGGGCGGTCGGCAACCATCTGCCCGTGCTCCGCGAGGCGGGTCCGCACGACCGGGCACCCGCCGGCCGATCCGTGATCTTCCGCCGTACGCCGCCGGGCGACGCGCTCGCCACCGACCGAACCCACCAGTGGCGGCTCGTGTCAGCGCGCGATCAGCGCGATTTCATCGGTGGCTGCCAGCCTTACCACCAACCGGCCCCGTTGGAGAGGTTGAACAATCGATGACGCACTGTAGACCGACGTCACGTCGCGCCCTGCTGGCCGCGGCGGTCACCACCGCCCTCGTCACCGTGATGGTGGGTCCGACCGCCGCGCACGCCGCACCCGCGCCGGACGGCACCAGTCAGGTGGGGCCCGAGCTCCACGGAATCCCGGTGCGCGCCGGGATCGGCAGCGTCCGGGCCGAGCGGCTCGCCGGCGAGCTAGGCCCGGAGCGTACCGCGGGCGCCTACTTCGACCAGCGGACCGGGCGCATGGTCGTGACCGTCACCGACGCCGAGGGCGAGCGAGCAGTCACGGCAGCGGGCGGGCTGGCCAAGCGCGTGCGGTACAGCACCGAGGAGTTGACCGCGGTGACCGACGCGCTGAACGCCCGGATCGACACGCGCGGCACCACGTGGGGCACGGAGGTCGACGACAACCGGATCAACGTGACGGCGGACAGCACGGTCTCCGACGCCGACTTCGCCGAGATGCGGGCGGTGCTCGCGCCGTACGGCGACGCGGCGGTGCTCACCCGGGTGCCCGGCGAGCTCGTGCTCAACGGCACCGTGAACGGCGGCAAGTACATCCGCTCGGAGCACGGCTACCAGTGCTCGGCCGGGTTCAACGTCCAGAAGAAGAGCGACAACTCGCAGAAGTTCCTGCTCACCGCCGGGCACTGCACGACACACGACCCCGGCGTCTCCGACTGGTACAACGGCGCCAACGAGTACTTCGGCTACGACGCCGGTGGACGCTTCCCCGGCACCGACTACGGGCTGATCAGGCACAACAACGCCAGCGTCAGCAAGCCCGGCAACGTCTACATCGCCAGCGGCGCCCAGGACATCACCCACTCCCGCGATCCCGAGCTGGGCGAGGCCGTGTGTCGCGGCGGCTACAAGACTGGCGTCCAGTGTGGAACGGTGCACGAGTTGGACATGACGGTGAACTATCCCGACGGGGCCGTTCACGGGCTGTTCCGCACCGACATCTGCTCGGAGAGCGGCGACAGCGGCGGCCCGGTGTGGCGCAACACCGCGGCCCTCGGCATCCACTCCGGGTCTCGTTCGAGCGGGTGCGTCTCCTACCACCAGCGGGTGAACCCCGCTCTCGCCTGGTACGGCGTAGAGGTTTACTGACCGCACGCCGTCTCCGTGACCGACCCGGAGCAGAGGTGCTGCCCCCCACGGCCCCTGCTCCGGGTCGCCACGACCAGCCCGCCTCGGACCTGGTGTCCGAAGCGCGCCCTCGACCGTCGTGAGGGGATGACACCCGCGACCCGACCGCATCACGCCGTGGCACGCGGCCACCGCACGATCTTCGGTTGTCCTCACAACCATCGATCCACGCGGTGGCCGTCCTCATGTGCGCCGAACGTCGAAGCCACGTGACGTTGTGGAGTGTCAGGCGGGCTGGTAGCCGGGGATGTCCTCGATTCGGCGGTAGACGGGCAGGCCGCGTTCCTGGGCGATCCGGACGTCCTGGTCAGCGCCGGTGGACTCGCCGGGCAACCGCAGCACCGCATCGCAGTACCTCAGCAGGCGCTCCGCGGTGGGGTACATGATTTGTTCGGCGACCGGGTCGGTTGGTCCGGTGCCGCCCGCGCCGCGCAGCACCGGCAGGGCGACCCATTCCCCGATCATCGGGACGTGCCCGCTGCGGAAGATCGGCCACGACGCCTCCTCGAGTCGGGCCAGGTTGCGCGCCATCAGTTCCGGGTCGTCACCGGTGCCCGAGCGGTAGGGACCCGCGATGAGAATCAACATGCGTCGAACCATACTGTGCAATACTGGGAAAGAACAAGGAGGAACGTGCATGCTTGCCGCGCAACGCCGTGACCTGCTGTTGGAGCGCCTGCGTACGGACGGCCGGATCGTCGCCAAAACCCTGGCCGCCGAACTCGGCATATCCGACGACAGCATCCGCCGCGACCTTCGCGAACTGGCGGCCGCGGGCCTGTGCCAGCGCGTGTACGGCGGTGCGCTGCCCGCCTCACCCGCGATCGCCGACTACGCGGCACGTCAGAAGGTCGCGGTATCCGGCAAGCAGCGGGTGGCGGCTGTCGCGGCGACACTGGTCGAACCGGACAGCACCACGATCATCGACGGTGGCACCACCGCGTTGGCCGTCGTCCGCGCGCTGCCGGTCGATTTGCGGGCCACCGTCGTGACGCACAGCCCTACCGTGGCCAGCGCGCTGGTCGATCACCGTGACGTGGACGTCTACCTCATCGGCGGACGGCTGTTCAAACACTCGATGGTGGCGTGTGGCGCCGCCGCCGTCGAAGCCGCGCGTGGCCTGCGCGCCGACCTGTTCCTACTCGGTGTGACCGGAGTTCACCCCGAAGCCGGACTCACCACCGGCGACGCCGACGAGGCCGCGATGAAGCGTGCCCTGGCGCACCAGGCCGCCGACACCTACGTGCTGGCCAGTTCCGAGAAGGTCGGCGCGGCATCCCGGTTCACCGTGCTGCCGTTGGGCGAGGTCGCCGGGATAGTCACCGACACGAGCCCGGACGACCCCACGATCCGGGCGCTCGACGTTCGGGTCATTCACGCCCCCTGACAGGCCCTGTTCCGACGACCGAGGATCGTCGGTCGCCGGCGCGGAACGGCCGGTGCCGTACCGCCGCAACGCGACCGAAGCCCACCCGCTGGGCAGCGGGTGGGCCCGGAAACACAGGATCGCGGATCAGGTGGGCCTCGCCGCGCCGGTCGCGGCGTGGGGGCGCGTCGGCTCGTCACCGGCCGGCGGGGCCCGGGGCGACGGTCCTGGCTGTCCGCCGGCGGAGGACGACGGTCGTCGTCGCCCCGAGGAGCCCGGCGATGGACAGCCACCCCAGCACGTCGCCGAAGGACAGCGCGTACGGCGTCCTGCGCGGACCGGCACCGACACCGCGAGCGTGTGTTCGGTGGGGGCGGGTCGAGCCGGTACCAGATCGCGATCTGGCCCAGGATCCGGCCCTGATGGTCCACGGCCAACGCTGTGCCCTGCCGCGCCGGCCGTACCAGGCTCATCCCGTTCTCGACTGCGCGTAGCACCGCCCGTCGGCCGAGCGCGTCGGTGACCTGCGCCCCGAAGTCGCGCCATCCTCGCGTCACTTCCTCGTCTCGACGTTGCATACGTCGGGACGAGCGCCCTATTGTGCGATGCGTAGACACATGTGGATGGATGATCGGGGCGTGGATGCGCGCGGTGGCGGCTGTCACTGTCGCTTGTCTTGCCGTGGCCGTCGCCCCGGCCGGGGTGGCCAGCGGGGCGGCCCTAGCGTGGCGGGCCTGCCCAGGTGTCGGTGACACCCGCCTGCGGTGCGCCACCGTCCAGGTGCCGCTCGACCATGCGCGGCCGGCCGGCCCGACGATCGACATCATGATCTCCCGGCTTCCCGCGACCGACCCGGCGCTTCGCCGCGGCGTGCTGGTCACCACGGGCGGCGGGCCGGGCGGCGCCGGCGTCCCCGAGCCGCTGAGCCTCGCCGCCATCCTCGATCCCGCGGTGCTCGCCCGGTACGACATCGTCGGGTTCGACATGCGATTCGTCGAGCGCAGCACTCCGATCACCTGTGGCCAGCCGGAGGAGGAGCCAGGCGGCTACTGGGTGCGCACCGCGACCTATCAGTCCCTGAAGGACACCGCGGCCGAGGCCCGCGCGTACGCCCGCGCCTGCGCCCGGCACGCCGGCTGGGCGCTGCCGTTCGCCACGACCGCACAGGCCGCCCGCGACATGGACGCCATCCGGGCAGGCCTCGGCGAGCGGAGGCTGTCCTTCCTCGGCGGCTCGTACGCCGCGTTGCTCGGCGTCGCGTACGGCACACTCCTCCCGCACCGGGTGGACCGGTTCGTGCTGGACAGCCCGGTCGACTACGACCTCGTCTGGCGTCGCGCAGAGCTGGACCGGCTCCCGGCCTTCGAGGAGAACTACGCGGCCTTCACCGGGTACATCGCCACGAACAGCGCGGCGTACGGGCTCGGCGCCACGCCGGCCGAGGTGGCGGAAACCCTCCGGCAGGCCTTCGCCGAGGCGGCGGTCGAGCCGATCGTGGCCGGAGACCACGCCTGGACCGCCGGCGAACTCGGCTCCCTGGCGGTCATCGCGACGTTCTTCGAGCACCTGTGGCCGGTGGTCGCGCTCGACCTGGCCGCCATCCTCGCCGGCATCCCGCCGCCGATCCCGCTCGACCCGCGACCCGCCGCCCTGCCCGGAACCCCGGGCGTGCCGGCGGACAACCACACCGCGGTCAACATGGCCTTCCGCTGCGGCGACAACGCGTGGCCGCGTGATCTGGCGACCTACCGCCGCGACCTGGCCCGCCTCGGCACCCGCTATCCGGTTTTCGGCCCGTCGATCGCCAACCTCAACCCGTGCGCCTTCTGGTCGGTCAGCCGGGACAACACCCCGCCCCTTGCCACCAACCGGGCGCCGGCGGCGCTCGTCGTCGCCGCACTGCGCGACGCCTCGGTGCCGCTGGCCAACTCGATCGCGACCGCCCGGGCCATCGCCGGCTCCCGGCTGGTCACCGTGGACAGGCGAACACACGTGCCGCTGCTCAGCGGCCAGGCCAACGCCTGCCTGACCGGTGAGGTCACCGCGTATCTGGTGCACGGGCAACTGCCGAAGCAGGACACCGCCTGTTGAGCGGCCGGTAGGGCTCACCCAGGGCCCCATGCCGGCCGTGCCGCGCAGACGTAGTGCTTGTCGACTGTCGACGCGATCGAGCGGCCCCGGCGCGGCGGGTAGGACCGGCGCAGAGGTGTCGCCGCGGATCATGTCGGTGCGGTACCTGCCGGCGGTACCTGCGTCAGCTCGGACTTCTGGAGGCGGTAGCGCTCGAAGGGACCGCCGGGATGCCGGCGTTCACACCTGCGTCAGGTGTCCGCGATCGAGACGCTGTTGGCGCGTCGTGGCTCGGGCTGAAACATGGTCAGCAGGCTGTCGCCCTCGGCGACGACAGCGTCGCGCTCGCCCGTCGTGAGCGCGCGCAGCGGTGTGATCCGCAACGTCGCCGCGCCGTCGTCGACGGTGACCGCCCAGGTGCCTGCCACCCGGCCGTCGACCAGCAGGAAACGGGCACCCGCTACGCTCAGCCCGCGATGCTCGGTGTCGATGACGCGGCTGCGGTCGTCGTAGCCGAGCACCGCGTTGTCGAACGCTGGCAAAAAGCGCGGCGGCGCCGGGGTCTCCGGGTCGGGCAGCGCGCCGTCAGGCACGTCGAGCAGTTCGCGGCCGCGCTCGTCGCGGAACGTCCGCAACCGTGGTCGCAACCGTTGGACGGACTCCCGCAGCCCGCTCAGCCCCGACCAGGCGCGGACGTCGGCGCTGGCCGCCGGGCCGTAGGCGGCGAGGTAGCGCAGGACCAGCCTGTCGACGATGGCCGGTGATTCCGGCTCCAGCGGGCGGCCCAGCCACGCCTCGATCGTGGTGTTGTACGCGGCGCCGCGCTCGCCCCAGACACCGCGGGGTGGCACCTGCACGAGCGGCACGAGCGTGCTGAGCGCGTCGCCCAGCGAGCGCGGCTCCACTCCCGGCCAGCGGTCGGCGATCGCGCGGGCCGCCTCGGCCAGCATGCGCGGCCGCTCCTCGAACAGCGGCCGGCCCAGTTTCGACAGCTCGTCGAGATCGACGCCGGGCAACACCCGGCGCAGCGTCGACCACATACGTGAGACCAGCATGGCGTGGTGCACGGGCCGCAGCGCGAGGCAGTCACGTGCGGTCACCAGGTGGAGGGTGCGGCGCATCAGCAGTGTGCGGACTGCCCGGCGGCTCAGCAGCAGCTCGGCCAGCGCCGACGGTTGGAAGCCGGCCAGCCGGCTCCACAACCCGACGTACGGCTCCAGGGGCTCCTGCGCCTGCAACCCCACCAGGTGCTCGAGTGCGTCGACGACCGGCATGTCGTGCCGCTGCAACAGGAGTTGGCGGGCCAGAAAGGCGCGGTTGAGAGCACGGCGGTCGAGGACCCTCATGGTGGTCACGCTATCGCCCACCCCGGACACTTTCCCGCCGGAGCCGCCCCGTGGGTCACCCGCGAGTTCGTCCTCGCGCCGCCGCCCTCTCGTCAAGGTTGGCTTGACGAGAGGGCGGGGCATGCGAGGAGCCGAGCCGGACGGGCAGAGCCCGGGGCTCCTGCCGGGGCCGGAAGCTCGTCGGCCGGAGGGTAGGTCACGCGCACCAACCACAGGCAGCCTTGTCGATCCTGCGGTCGGTGCCCGCCCGTGAGGTTCGAGGTCACGCTAGGCGCACGCGCGTGTCTCCACGGCGCAGAACCTCACCTCGGGATAGCGTGTCGACGGCCCGTCCAGCAACGGTTGGTGCTTGGCGCGCAGGTGCCGGTGGAAGAACGCTCGGGTGTAGGCGCGGGTGATTTCCGTCGAGCGGATCGCGGGTACGTCGGCTCCGGTGTCCAGGCCGATCTGTTCGGCGAGGATGGCCACGTCCGTGAAGGACGCGTGCACCGCGCCGGTCACCACGAGCCAGCGCTTCCACCCGGTCAGGTGCTGCCAATCGCGTTCCCACGACACCGCCGATGGCATTCCCGGGGTGAAGTTGTTCTGACGGCCCACGAACAGGAACGGCCGGGACAGCACCGTGTCCGGGATGGGGTTGTTGGTGAGGCCGTCGATGTTGATTCCGGCGCGCAACCGGGAGTCTGCCGCCATCGCTGCCAGGGCGCTCGCGCCCCCGGCCGAGTGTCCGGCCATCGCGATCCGGGATGGATCGATCAGCGAGGAGCCCCTCCACCTCGAGTGCGGCCGGGTCAGCTCGTCGAGGACGAAGGAGACGTCGGCCGCGCGGCCCTGGTCCACCTTCGTCCAGAACGTTTCGGTCCGGTCGGGGACCTCGCAGGCGACACACGTGGTCACCCGGCCGTCGGGGAAGCTCGTGGCGACGCTCTCGTACGTGTGCTCGACGCCGGCCACGATGTAGCCGTGGCTGGCCAGATCCTCGGCCAGCGCGGTGAGCGTGGTGCGGGGTTTGGAGAAGCCGGGCGAGAGCACCACCAGTGGCAGGGAATGTCTCCGGCCGGCCGGTTGGGTGTCGGTGAACGCGTTGGTTCTCGTCGTGCTCAACGTGTCGTACGGCACGGTGGTGATGCCGCCGTCCTTCAGCAGGAGCTCCGACTCGATCGGCGTCATGTACCGTGCTCGCTGCTTGCCCGTGGACTTGGCCGGGTACCACAACGAGACCACTAGTTCTCTGGCTTTCGCCTCGGGCACCCACGGGTCGGGGCGGGAGGTGTCTTCGAGGTACAGCGACGTGGTGCCGACCGCCTGGGCGCCGGTTGGTGTCGGCAGGAACAGCGCTGCCGGGGTGCCCGCGCTCCGGGTTGGCCCGGTGGTCGCGACCGCCACGGACGTCAGCGGCACCACGGTCGCGGTCACACCCACCACGGTCGCGGTGACGAACAGCCGTTTCATCAGAGGTTTCCTCCCAGGAGACTCATTCGGTACGCAGCGCGACAGCGGTGCGGGTACGGGCGGCCCAGCCGGCTGGCAACAGCGCGCCGAGGATGGCGATCAGCAGGCCGCCGAGGCCCAGGATCGCCAGGTTTGCCGGCTGGTAGACGTCGGTGACGGAGACGGGCAGGGTGACGCCGGCGTTGTGTCCCATCGCGGGTACGACTACCCGGTGCAGGGCCACGCCCGCGGAAGCGCCGATGGCGCCGCCGGTCAGGCCGGTGACGATGACCGAGGCGATGACCATCGTGATGGTCTGCCGGGGTGTCATGCCCAGTGCCTTGTGGATGCCGAGGTCGCGGACGCGTTCGCGGGTGTCGAGCACAACCATGTTCAGTACGCCCATCCCGGCGACGACGACCAGCATCAGCGTGAGCAGGGCGGCCAGCGCGTTGAGCAACACGATCGTGTCGCTGCTGTCCCCGGACTGCCCGGGCTGCGCGGTGAAACCGGACGACGCCAGCACGCTGTTCAAACCGGTGACGTAGCCGGTCACGTCGGTGCCGTCGGTGAGCCCGATGTGAAAGCTCGCGGCGACCAGGGTCGGCTTCGTCGCGGCGAATGTCGCGGCGTCGGTGAACACCAGCAGGTTGTTGGTGGGGTGGAAGACCTCGCCGACGATCCGGACCGCCACCGCCTTGCCGTGATCGGTCAACGTGACGGTGTCGCCGATCCGGGTGCCGGTCGCGGTCAGGAACGTGCCCGGCACCGCCGCCTCGCCCGGTCGGGTGAACCAGCGGCCGGCGACCATCTCATAACCGCCCCAGGAGGCGTCGCCGTTGAAGGCGTACAGGCGTGCGGCGCCTGCCGTCCCGGCCACGGCCACCTCCGTCGTGGCGACGCTGTAGAGCCGGGCCGTGCCGGGTTGAGCCTTGATCGCCGCGGTGATGGCGGCGGTCTGCTCCGCGGTGAGCGGCCTCGGCGCGTCCGGGGCCGGCCCGGGTCCGCGAGACGGGGTGAAGGTGTCGACGACCACGTCGGCGGCGGCGTGGTCCTTGGCGACCTGTACCTGATTGAGTGAGGCGGCCACGCCGACGGCGAAGGTGACCGTGGTGGCGCCGAACACGATCGCCGCGAGCATCGCGGTCGCGCGGGTGGGGCGGGTGAACGGGTGGGCCAGCCCGAGCGTCAACGGCCGGGGCAGCGGGAGCCGGGCGGAGAGCCGGGCCGTCCACCGGCCACGGCCGGGACGGGGCGTGCGTCCGACGGCGAGCGCGTCGACCGTCCGGAGCCGGCCTGCCCGCCACGCCGCCGCCCACGCGGTCAGCGCCACCAGGGCGATCGCGACGGCGACCACGACCGCGTCGACCCACCAGGCCATGCCAGCGGTGGTGGTGCCGTAGAGTTGGTCGGCGTCGGCCAGCACCGGGATGGCCAGAAGGTTCCCGGCCACGACGCCGGCCGCGATGCCGAACGCCGCCGGGATCAGCGCCTGCGCCACGTATGCCCGTACGACCTGGGCGGGAGTGAAGCCGACGGCCTTGAGGATGCCGATCCGCCGCGTACCCGCGCCGACCGCGCTGGCGATCACGTTGCCGACGATGAGTACCGACATGACCACGCCGAGGACGCCGAACGCGACCAGGAACGGCAGGAACAGCGCCGTGTTGCGGTCGTTGGCCTCCTTGACAATCAGCCACGACTGTGACCCGGTCAGCGCCTCCGTGCCAGCCACCGCGGTCACCGTGGCGCGGTTGCGGGCGAGCTGAGCGGCGGTGCCTGCCTCGGCGAAGCGGTAGAGCATCTGGTATCCGCCGGCCGCGCCGGGCGCGGTCAGCCTGGCGACGTCCGACGGCGACACCCAGGCGTCGGCGGTCCGGCTGACCGACCTGGCCACGCCGACCACCGTCAGCGTCGGGCTTTCCGGCAACCCGGTGAAGCGCAGCATGACGCCCAGCGGCGACGGCCCGGCCGGGTAGTCCGCCGAGAGCACGATCTGGCCGGGGCCGGTCACCCAGCGTCCCTGGCTCAGGGGCACGTCGTCGACCCCACCGTCCGGGGTGGTTCGACCGACGACCGTCATCGGAGCCAGTTCCCGGTCGGCGGCGTCGCGTGGCGCGGCGGACACGGTCGGGAACGGACCGGCCGCCCCGGTGACACCGGCGGCTTTCGTGGATGCCGACAGCCGCGCGGGCGTGGTCTTGGCGGCGTCGAACTGCGCGGTCAGGTGCGCGCCGTGTTGCTGGGCGAACGCCCGGTCGAACGGCCCGCTGGAGGCCACGACCAGCGACCCGCCCAGCACCGACGCGGTCACCGCGATCATCGTGGCCAGCCCGATCACGATCGTCTGCACCCGGCGGCGGCCAACGCCCGAGCGCACGACGCGGCCCGTCGCGCTCATCGGGCCCGTCCCGCCGTGACAGTCCTGCCATCCGCGACGACCTGGCCGTCCACGAGCCGGACCACGCGGGTCGCGCAGGACTCCGCCAGGGCCAGGTCGTGGGTGACCAGGACGATGGTCTGACCGTCGGCGTGCAGGTCGTTGAGTAGCCGTTTGACGTCGTCGCCGGAGGCGGTGTCCAACGCGCCGGTTGGTTCGTCGGCCAGCAACAGCGTCGGGCGGTTGATCAACGCCCTGGCCACCGCGACGCGTTGCCGCTCGCCGCCGGAGAGCCGGCCAGGGTACGCGGCGGCGTGGCGGGCAACGCCGAGCGCGCCGAGCAGCTCCGCGGCGCGGCGGTGAGCGGCGTCGCGCGCCATGCCGGACAGCTGCGCGGGCAGGACGACGTTGTCGATGACGGTCAGGTCGTCGAGCAGGTTGAAGAACTGGAACACCATGCCGATCTTGTCCCGGCGGTAGCGGGCCGAGCCGGCTTCGGTCAGCTTGTCGACGCGTACGCCGGCCACGGTCACGGTGCCGCTGCTCGGCCGGTCCAGTCCGGCGATCAGGTTGAGCAAGGTGGACTTGCCGCTCCCGGACGGCCCGAGGATCGCGACCGCCTCGCCCGGCGAGATGCTCAGCGACGTGTCGCACAGCGCGGGCGGCCCTCCGTCGTACCTGCGGCTGACGTCGCGCAACTCGATCACGGGCATGGCCATGGTCGTCTCCCTCGGTTCGATGTCTCCCTGCGAAGATCGACGCTAGGTGCGCGGCCGCGTCAGGCGCTTCGGCCCGAGGAGGCATCCTTGTTGGCGCGCGGGGATGAGGGCGCCCGGTCTCATCCCTGAGGACTAGGCGAGCGGTGGAGTCCGCTGGTTCTCCGGACCGATACCGCCGCCCGCCGCGGGCCGGCGAGAATGGGCCCGGTGGGGATCACCGACCAACTGTGGGCCTGGGGCCGTCAACTGCCGCGCCCGTCCGGGCCGCTGCCCCGACCGTCGCGGCGTAGCCAGGTATTCGACGTGCTGCTCGCGCTGGGTATCAGCGTCATCGCGATCCAGGGCAGTTACGGCGTCTTTCCCAAGCCGACCCGGCCCGACCCGAGCCTGCCGGAGCCGCCGGAACCGCCGGGGCTGCCGGTCCGCCTGGAACCGTCGGATCCGGTTGGGCCGCTCGATCACCACGGTGTCGCCTGGGCGGTGGTGATGGTGCTCATCGTCGCCCCGCTGGTGGCCCGCCGGCGGTTTCCGCTGGCGATGCTCTGGGCCGTGATGGGCACGGCCGTGGTGGCGGCCATGGTGACGGACGATCGCGCCATCATGCGGGTGTCGTTCTACACCTGTGTGATCGCCGCGTACAGCGCGGCCGTGTACAGCCCGTACCGGATGCCCGCACTGGGCAGTCAGTTGGCGGCGGCGGTGCTGTACAGCCAGGTCCAGTCGTCGATGCTGCTGCCGACGGTCTCGACCGATGCGGTTGCGTTCCTGGTCCTGATCCCGATCGCCATCGCGACCGACGGGCTGCGTCGGTGGCGGCATCGGGCCGACGAGGAACGGGCGCGGACGGCCGCGCTGGAACGCGAACGGGACGAGGCGACCCGCCGCGCGGCCGAGCAGGAACGCGCCCGCATCGCGCGGGAACTGCACGATGTCGTCACGCACAACGTCAGCATGATGGTCATCCAGGCCGGCGCGGCCCGTACGGTCATGGCAGCCGACCCGGAGCAGGCCCGCCAGGCGCTGCTCGCGGTCGAGGCCGGCGGTCGGGCCGCGATGTCCGAGCTGCGCCACGTCATGGGGCTCCTCACAATGAACACCGACAATCCGGCCGACCCGGTCCAACTCGTGCCCCAACCGGGACTGGATCGGCTGGACGCGCTGGTCGCGGGGGTGCGGGCCGGCGGCGTGCCGGTCGAGCTGACCGTGGTGGGGCAACCGCGTGCGATGCCGGGCGGCGTCGAGCTGGCGGCCTACCGGGTGGTGCAGGAGGCGTTGACGAACACCGTGAAGCACGCGGGGGGTGCCTCCGCGACGGTGGTTGTCGAGTACGGCACCGACTGTCTTCATGTTGAGGTCGCCGACACCGGCGGCACACCGCGCGCGCCGGCCGCGACCGGCAACGGGCGCGGGCTGATCGGGCTACGGGAACGCCTCGCCGTCTACGGTGGAAGCCTGCATGCCGGGTCGCGGCCCAGAGGCGGCTATCGTGTCCGCGCGCACATTCCCTGGGAGGCCCTGTGACCGAGCCGCCGCGTGTGGTGATCGCTGACGATCAGGCGTTGGTCCGAGCCGGCTTCCGGATGATCCTCATGGCCGAGGGCATCAACGTGGTGGCGGAGGCGACCGACGGCGCCGAAGCGGTCGACGCGGTCCGACGCACCCGCCCCGACGTGGTGCTCATGGACATCCGGATGCCGGAACTCGACGGCCTGGAGGCCACCCGACGCATCCTGGCCGGCGGCGCCGCTGACCAACCACGCGTGATCATGCTCACGACGTTCGACCTCGACCACTACGTGTACGCGGCGTTGTCCGCCGGTGCCAGCGGCTTCCTGCTCAAGGACGTCAGCCCGGAGCACCTGGTCGCCGCGGTACGGCTGGTCCGGGCCGGCGACGCGCTGCTCGCACCCGCCATCACCCGCCGCCTCGTCGAACGGTTCGCCCGTCGCGACACCGACACACCCGCGATCCACCGCGACCTGAGCACACTGACCGCCCGCGAACTCGAAGTGCTGCGCCTGCTCGCCGAAGGGCTCAGCAACGCCGAACTCGCCGACCGCCTGCACCTGTCCGAGGCCACCGTGAAGTCGCACGTCGCCCGCATCCTCGCCAAACTCGGTCTGCGCGACCGAGTACAAGCCGTCGTCGTGGCGTACCGGACCGGTGTCGCCAGCCCCGCACCAGCAGACTGACCACGTCGCCGGCACCACCCCGAGCCCGATCGGCAGCACGGACGCCCACCGGCCCCTGACCTGCCGTGTCTCGCAGTTGCTGATGTGCCGCGCTCCGGGCAGCGGCTTCCGGTTGGAGGGCGTGCCGCCGGCCGACCTGATCAGCGACATCCGGTTGCCATGTCACGGTAGGTCACTGCGCACGCCCGTGCCGGTACGCCCGCCTGGTCCGGGGACGCTGGTCCGGCGCGGCCAGGCGGGCGGCACGATCTGCTGTGGCCTGGCCGTTGACTGTGGCGCCCCCACTATTCCCACATCTTCCTCGCTCCTGTGTTGACATCGACACAGATCGCATCGATAGACGCTGTGTAACTGTCCTGACACCGTGGCCCGGCAGGCACCTGCTCGCCGACCGGGGTCTACTCAATGATCACGATGTGCTGGAGAAGTGTCTCGATCACCGGGAGGCGGCCCGGCCGAGGCGCGCGGCGAGCGTGTCGACGCGATCGCGTAGCTCCGCCGGCTCACGCACAGCGAACTCGAAGCCGAACGTGGCCACCCACACCGCGAGCTGGTCGAGGCTGTCCGACCCGATCCGCAACGTGCAGGTGTGCTCGTCGATCGGCTCGAGCACACCGAGGGTGGGCGGCACTTCCCCGGCGACCACGCCCGCCGGCGCGTACATGGTCAGTACCGCCTGGTACCGGTACTGCCGTGACGTCATGCCGAGGGCGACATGGGCGGCGACGTCGTCGGCCGGCAGCGGTCGTGGCCGGAACCGGGGCCCGGCCGGCGTACGCGGCGACAGTCGGTCGGCGCGGAACGTCCGCCAGTCCGCCGCCTCGACGTCCCAGCCGTAGAGGTACCAGCGGCGTCCGCTGTGAATGAGTCGGTACGGCTCGACGTCGCGCCGGGACGTCGAACCGTCCCGGGAGACGTAGTCGAAGCGCAGCCGTTCACGATCGCGTACCGCCGCCGCCACCGCGGTGAGGGTCGCGGGATCCACTGTCGGCCCGTAGGCCGGCAGTGTCACCACCGCCGCGCCGAAGGCGTTCACCCGATGACGTAGGCGTGCCGGCAGCACCTGGTCGACTTTCGCCAGCGCGCGGACCGACGTTTCCTCGATGCCCGTGACGGCCAGCGCCGCCGCCGTCCTCAAACTGACCGCCACGGCCACCGCCTCGTCGTCATCGAGCAGCAGCGGCGGCAGCGCCGCGCCGGACGCCAGCCGGTAACCGCCGCCGACGCCGCCGATCGCCTCGACCGGGTACCCGAGAAGTCGCAGTTTGTCGACGTCACGGCGCACGGTGCGAGGGCTCACCCCGAGGCGCTCCGCCAGCGCGGCGCCCGACCAGTCTCGCCGGGACTGCAGCAGGGCCAGCAGTCGCAGCAGCCGCGCCGACACGTCCAACACGCTGACCAGCATGTCAGGGATCGCGGACAGGATCTGACCGCGAATCCCCCTAGCGTCGTCGGTATGACGATTCTCGTGACCGGAGCTACCGGTACCGTGGGCCGCCACCTCGTCGCGCAGCTGGCGGCCGCCGGACATCCCGTCCGCGCCCTGACCCGCCGCCCGACGGAGGCCGACCTGCCCGACGGTGTCGACGTGACCGCCGGCAACCTCACCGACCCCGACAGCCTGGTGGACGCGTTCGCCGGCGTCACCGCGGCCCACCTCATCACGTTCGGCGACAACTACGCCCCGCTCAAGGAGGCTGACCGAATCGTCGACCTGGCGCGGCAGGCGGGCGTACGCAAGGTCACGGTCCTTCGCGGCGACACCACCAAGGGCCCTCTGGAGGAGGCCGTAGAGGCCAGCGGGATGGAGTGGACCCACCTGTCACCTGTCGAGTTCATGTCCAACACCCTGGAGTGGGCCGGGAGCATCCGCGCCGAGGGGGCCGTCCACGAGGCGTTCCCGGACGCGAAGAGCGCGCTGATCCACGAGGCCGACATCGCCGCGGTCGCGGCCGTCGCGCTCACCGCTGACGGACACGCCGGGCAGGACTACTGGCTCACCGGCCCGCAGGCGCTGACCGTGCCGGAGCGCGTCGAGCGGCTCGGCCAGGTGCTCGGCCGCGAGATCCGGTACCTCGAGCTGACCACCGACGAGGCGGTCGCCCGGTGGCGCGGAGAAGGGCACTCCGACCAGGACATCGAGTTCTTCCTGACCATGCGCACCAACCCGCCCGAGGTCGGCTACACCGTGTTGCCGACCGTCGAACAGGTCACCGGGCGCCCGGCGCGGACGTTCACCGACTGGGTACGCGAGAACGCGGCGGCCTTCCAACCCTGAGCCCGTTCGTGACCGGGGCGTCCGGCGAGTAGCAGGAACTACTCGCCGGACGCCCCGGCACGAAAGCAGTGACGACCACGCGCGCCTCCGAACCCCGGCGGCTCGGCGCTCCGGAGATCGGCCACGCAGTGTGCTCACTGACGTCCGCCGGTCAGACCGGCTGTGTGAACCCTGACCGGTGAGCGTCACCCCGGCACCGTAGTGGCCCTTGTCGGCGGTGGTGGTGCCGGGAGTCACCCGCTGGATGATCACCAGCAGGCCTCCGGTCAGGTTGGTTGCCATGAAGGCCGTACCGTTTCCGGCCGCAAACCTGCTTGTCGGCGACGTAGGCCTGGTGTGAGCTCGAGTACCCGGGCACACCGGTCGTCGTTGGCGGTGTCCACGATCGAGCCGGGAAGTGCCCGGGTGCCGAGCGTGTCGCTGGCGATCCCGGTCAGCTCTACCCCGGCAGCGTTCCGGTGACCTCCAAGGCGTTGGTGGCGTAGTGGTTCCACGAGCCCGACCAATCGGTGCCGGAGGGCACGGCCGCCTGTGCCGGTGCAGCGGTCAGCACGGCGCCGACCAGCGTGGCGGCCAGCAGCGCGGCGAGGGTCGCGATCCTGCGCCGCCCGGGTCGGAGGGTCTTTGGCGTGGGGCCTTTCTTCCGGGTGCGCCGTACCACCGCGGGCCTGCGAATTGTCACGTGCCGGTGAATCATCAGGTGTTCCTTTCTCGATGGGACGGGCTGAGGCCCGCCCATGGACAGTGGCACCCGTTCGGACCGGATCCGGCGAATTCTGGACCGGGCTGGACGCCGCTGGACGTGGGGTGATCGCCGCCGGCGCGTCCGGGTAGAGCCTCCCGTCGGAAGGCGGGACCCGTGAGACGATCCCCGGTGATCAGCCGCCTGCTGCTCGTGGCAGCGGTCTGCCTGGGCAGCTTGGTACTCGTGCCGGCCGACACTCGGCTCGACCGTCGGCCACCCTGTGGCTTCGGCCTCAACGGGCTGACCTGTAACGTCGGCTGACATGGAAGCGGCGACGGCGCCGCCGGGGGCGATCCGCCCTCGGCGACGGCGTCGCGGTGTGGCTACCCGATCGCGCTGCCAGGACGCTGGATCGCCTCGGCGGGAAGTCATGATCCCCTTCTCCTCTCAGCGGGGCAAGCGATTACCAGAGTCTGGTGTGGATTGACGGATATCAGTCGCGTGCTGTTCGTGCCCGGGAGCTTGAACTACCCTCCCCGGTGTCAGCGCCCGAGCCGCCGGGCGGCCGGCACGCGGAGGCCGCATGTCCGAACAACGGGTACGTCGCGACACCCGACCGGCTTGGGCGTCCGAGGCATCCCGTTCCACGCTCGTGGTGGTCCGCGAGGCCGCCGAGGTGCGGACGGTGCATGATCTGGCGGTTCTGCTGCGCCAGCTACGGCGCCGCCACGCCCGGCAGCAGGGCGACACCCCGTTGACGTACCGGCAGTTGGCGGCGAAGACCGGCTGGTCGCGGGGTGTCATCGGAGAGTACTTCGCGGGAAACATCCTGCCCCCGACCGAACGCTTCGACATCCTCACCGGGTTGCTCGGCGCCACCGGGGTCGAGCAGGGGGCGCTGGCCACCGCGCGTGACCGGGTCGAGGAGGGCCGACGGCACACCGGTCCGGCCGACGGGCACGGCGGAGCCGAGGTGGCGCCGGCTCAGGCGAACACCCCGGCGGCAGGTGCCGTCCGGGCGTGGGCCTCCGTGCCGCACCAGCTACCGCCGGCCCTGGCGAGCTTCGTCGGCCGCGCCGCGCAACTCGCCCAGCTCGACGCCGAGTGCGGCGGCGACAACGGGTTGCCCTTCGCCGGTACGAACGGCCCGGGTGGGCCAGCCCCGACGAGCATCGTGTTGTCGGGCACCGCCGGGGTCGGCAAGACAACCCTGGCGGTGTACTGGGCGCACCGGGTGGCCGAGCGGTACCCGGACGGCCAGCTCTACGTCAACCTGCGGGGATTCGACCCCACCGGTTCGATGATGACGCCCGCCGAGGCGGTACGGGGGTTCCTCGAGGCCCTCGACGTACCACCCGAACGCATCCCCACCCACCTGCCCGCGCAGGTGGGGCTGTACCGGAGCCTGCTCGCCGGCCGCCGGATGCTGGTGGTGCTGGACAACGCCCGTGACGCCGACCAGGTCCGCCACCTGCTGCCCGGCAGCCCGGGCTGCCTGGCGCTGGTGACCAGCCGCAACCGCCTCGCCGGCCTGGTCGCCGCCGAGGGGGCCCGGCCGATCACCGTGGACCTGCTCAGCGTCGAGGAGGCGCGGCAGCTGCTGGCCCGACGTCTGGGAGCCGACCGGTTGACCGTCGAACGGTGGGCCGTGGACGAGATGATCGAGCGGTGCGCCCGGTTGCCGCTCGCGTTGGCCGTGGTCGCCGCCCGAGGCATGGCTCATCCCGGGTTTCCCCTCGCCACCCTCGCCGCCGAACTGCGGGAGACGCAGCGCCTACCGGGCACGTTCGACAGCGGCGACGCCGGTACCGACGTGCAGGCGGTCTTCTCCTGGTCGTACCAGAGTCTCACGCCGCCGGCCGCGCGCCTGTTCCGGCTGCTCGGCTGCCATCCAGGGCCGGACATCGGGATACCCGCCGCCGCCAGCCTCGCCGGGCTGCCCCGCGATCAGGTGCACCGGCTGCTGGCTGAGCTGGCCAACGCGCACCTGGTCACCGAACACGCGCCAGGCAGGTTCGGCGCGCACGACCTGCTGCGCGGGTACGCGGCCGAACTGACCGAGAGCAACGACTCACCCGAGGCCCAGCGAACGGCGATTCGGCGCGGCCTCGACCACTACCTGCACACGGCGCACGCCGCCGCACTGCTGTTGCAGCCCGGCTGGGATCCGATTCCGCTGGCCGCTGCCGAACACGGGGTGCTACCCGAGAGGATCTCCGACCACAGCGACGCGCTGGCCTGGTTCACCACCGAGCACCGCGTCCTCTTGGAGGTGGTCACCCGTGCGGAGCGCGCGGGGTTCGAGGGGCACGCCTGGCGGCTGGCCCGTACCCTGGTGGACTTCCTGCAACGCCGGGGCCACTGGTGCGACCTGGTCCACTCTCAGCAGACCGCCCTGGTCGCGGCGCAGCGGGCGAACGACCCTTCCGGGCAGGCGAGCGCCCACCGCGACCTCGCCCGCGTGCTGGCCCGGGTCGGTGAGCCGGAGGCGGCGGAGGAGCACTACCGCGCGGCGCTGAGGCTCTTCGGCGAACTTGACGACTACACCGGGCAGGCACGAACCCATCGGGCGTTCGGCGCGATGCTGGATCGGCTCGGGAGACACACCGACGTCCTGTACCACGCGCAACGGGCCGCGGATCTGTATCGGGCCGCCGGTCACCTGTCAGGAGAGGCCAGCGCGCAGAACGGGGTCGGCTGGGCGTATGCCCAACTCGGCCAGTACGGGCCGGCGCTCGAGCACTGCCGGCAGGCGCTGGTGCTGCTGCGCCGGACCGACGACCGGCACGGCGAGGCCAACACCTGGGACAGCCTCGGTTTCATCCACGACCGTCTCGGCCGCCATCGTCGGGCGGTCCGTTGTTACCACCGGGCGCTGAACCTGTTCGTGCAGATCGGTGAGCGGTACGACGAGGCGGAGACCCTGACCCGGCTCGGTGACAGCCGATGCTCGTTGGGCGATCGGGCGGGTGCCGTGCGCACCTGGCAGCGGGCGCTGCGCATCCTCGACGACCTCGGCCATCCCGATGCCGAGGGGCTCCGCGACCGGCTCGCCCGCACCGCCCGGCGCAGGAGACGGGAGTTCGGGAACAGGAGAACCCAAGCACGGTGGCCGACGGTCCGGCGCCGCCTGGTGCGGTGAACCAGAAGCCCGCTGGCTGACGGGTTGCCGCCCCGACGGCTCCTGCCGGTGATGGGCGAGTTCACCTCGATTCGGCGATCGTCGACTGACGGTGGAGCGCACACAGGCCACTCTGTGGCACATGACCATGGCCGGTGCCATTGGATCATGGAGGACGCGAACCGCCTCTGGGACGGGCACGAGGCCTCCGGTTTCAGGTTCTGCTGGTTCGCTGAACCATTTACCGGAGGCCTCGCCTGGTATCAATCTCCGACACTTTCCGGGCTAGCGCACGCGTGCTCCGCGCCCCACGACGTCGATGCCGTCAAGCGTGAACGTACCGCTGACGACGCGCACCGTGACTCTGTGGTGGCGTTGCGGCAGGCCGCGCAGCCAGTACGAGGTCTGCCTCGTGCCGACGGTCCCGACCTGCTCAGTGCGGGGCGCCTGGTTGTCGATGCGGACCTCCAACGTCGCCGAGCCGGTGGCCCCGAACAGGTTCAGCCCGGTGCCGGTGAAGTCGAGCGCCAGTGACTGGCCGGCCACCAGCACATGTTGGGTGCGGTTGAAGTGCGCAAACCCGGCCTGCTGGAAGGAGAATCCGTCAGGGTAGGCGATGCGGGCGTCGGCGTCATCGACCTTCTCGGACTTCCAGGCGTGGCCCTTGACCGGCGTGACCGCGAGGTTGTCGTACCGGGTGTTGTAGTACCCGCTCACCAGCGCCACCCGGCCAGCCAGCACCGGGTTGACGGAGGTGTCGACGTGCGAGGCGAGCCGGACGCCATCGAGTGTCGCGGTGATGACGTTCTCGCGAGCCTCGACGGCAAGCGTATGCCACGCTCGGGCGTCGAACTCGGCCACGACGCCCGACGCGACGACGCTGTCGAGCTTGCGCAACTCCCAGCGGCCGTCCTCGTGGACACGGACGGCATAGGTAGCCTGGTCGCCGCCGCGGGCGTAGACCTGCCGCACGCCCAGACCGGCGAAGTTCGCCAGCGTCGTGTCCCGGTCGACGAGGTCGAGCCGGAAATCAACCGTTGCCGTGTAGTTGGCCCACCGGTGGTCGCCGAGGACGGTCGACGGCGCGGCCGTCGACGGCACGTTCTGCCGGCCGTCGCCCCACACGTTCCACAGGTAGCCCCGGTTGTCGGCGTGGTTCTGCTGCTGCAACACGTGGCGATGCCGGCGGTCGCCGGTCGCGACCACCTCGAACGCGCCGTCCTGGTCGGCCGTGTACCGCGGGGTGCCGGCGCGGCGCTCGAGGTAGGTCATCCGGCGGCCGCCGACCATGGTGGTCGGGTAGTCGTCGTACTCGAAGTTGTCGCGGTAGGGCAGCTTCAGGATCTCGTCGCGCGCCTGCGGTGCGAAGTCGCCCGGCCGGTACTCCGTCGTCGTGCCGTGGACGCCACGCGGCAGCGTGGACAGGGTGAGGATCGAGTACGCCGGCACCCGAACGCGGTACACGTCGTGCTCGACGCCGTCGATGACCTCGCCGCGCACGGGGGCGTAGTAGCCGATGTTCTGGAAGTAGTTGGCGTCGTACGGCTCGCCGGCGTCCGGGCCGCGCGTCTGCCAGGCGAACAGCGGGCGGCCCCGCTTGCCGAGGTCCGCCACCTTGACCTCGAAGTATCGATCCGTCCGGGTGTTGTTGGCGTGTACCTGTGTCCACTGCGGAGAGCCCTCGCGGCCCGCAGGCGTGCGCGCCGTGAGGACGGTACGGGTGGAGGTGTCGACGTTGGTGCCGCCGTCGCCCTTGGTGCCGTCGCCACCGGTGGCGCCTTCGATGTACTCCCAGCCACGGTCGATGAACTGGTGGAAGTGGCGCACGGTGACGAGTCCGACGTCACCCTCCCAGTACCCCGACCACGGGTCGGAGGCCCGGATGAGGTGCTTGGGGGAGTACTGGGTGCCTTCGTACATGGCGCTGACGGCGGGCTGGAAGAGGAACGTCGTCATGTGTGCCGGGTCGTTTCCGGCCCCGCTCCACCGGTAGGCGTTGATGAACCGGTCGGCGATGTCGGCGGCGGACACGGTGCCCCCGACGCCACCCCTGGCCGGATCGGCGGCGAGGCGGTACTGCGGGTCGATCATCGGGGCGACACCCTCGGAGTACAGGATCGGCAGGCCGTACTCCTTGTTCAGTCGGGTGACATTCGGGCCACCCACGATGTCGTAGTGAAAGCCGAGGGCGTCGATGTTCGCCAGTGCTTCCGGGTTGGCGAGGATCCGCCCGGCGACGTTGTTGCCGTCCCGGTAGGAGTCGAGCGCGACGATCTTGATCTGCGAGTAGTCGTAGCGCGCGTCCGGCGCGGCGGCGTCACGCTGGAGCCACTTGGCGAACTGGATCGTCCAGTTGAGTTCGGACACCTGGTAGGCGGCCTGGCGGACCTCGTTCTGCGCCGGGCTGATCCAGTCGAACTCGACGCCGAACGTGTCGTGGGCGGCGTCGATCGTCTCCTTGTACCACTGGTACCGCTTGACCCAGTCGTTGCCGGTCCACGAAGGCTCACCCCACCGCAGCGCCTCGATCTCGATGTCGGGGTTGATCCTCAGCGCGTCAGCGATGAAGTGGAACCCGGCGCCACGCAGCACGTTCGCCGGCTCGGCGGCGCTGCGCTTCGTCGCCGGCTCGGCTCCGGACGAGCTGTTGCTGTCCGCGCCCAGCTCGACCTTGATATGCGTGAGCCCCGCGCCGTCGACCGGGTCGAAGAGCATCCGCATGATCTTCCAGTAGGCCCGCGGGTTCTCCTCCTTGTAGTCCAGCAGCAGGTTCGACGTGTTGTTGCAGGAAACCGATCCAAACCCGCCAAAAACGTTGTACGCCGCGCCGGCCGGTCGGCGCTCGACATCACCGCCGTCGACCACGAGCTCTCGCCAGTTGATCGACGGGTCATCCAGGCGCAGCTCGGACAACCTGGATGCCGGCGCCGCTGCGGACCCCGACCCGTACGTGGACACCGCCACGGCGGACGGCGCCAGCGGCCCGACGGACGCAAGGGCCAGCACCGCAACGGTCGAGGCGGCGAGGATGGACGCCCGTCGCCGCCGATGCCCAGGAGAGACTGTCATGGGCGAATCCCTTCCGTGAGGGTGTGATCCTGTCGTAGTCCTCGCCGGCACGCAACGCCGTGTTCACCTGCGTGACGAGACCGGGTGGCGTCAGGTCGTGCTCTGCGATCTGACACTCGGCGATCAGCGCCGCATCAGGGCGAAGACGCCCCACCCGAGGTAGCGCCGCTGGTAGCGGACGTACCTCGACGGAGCGGTGCTCAGCTCGGCTCGCAACCGTTCGGCCAATTCGTCATCCGGGTTGGCGTCGAGCCACGTGCGGACCGCCAACCATTGCGCGGCGACGTACCGATCCCAGCTGTCCTCGTCGGCCAGCACCATCTCGACCAGGTCCCAGCCGAGCCCGGCGAACAGCTCGACGAGTCCTGGCAGGTCATGATAATCGCTCCTCGCCGACGCGGCGGAGCCCTCGACGGCCGCCTGGTCGGGCGGGTCCTCGCGCCAGAAGGGCTCGCCGATGAGCAACAACCCGCCTGGGCGCAGGCTGCTTTCGAGCAGGGCCATCGTTCCCCGTACACCGCCACCTATCCAGGTGGCGCCGACACAGGCGGCGACATCGACTGGTGCTGAGGCAACGTGGTCGGCGGCGTCTCCGTGCAGGAATGTCACTCGTTCGTCGACACCCAGCTCCGTCGCGCGGGCCTTCGCCCTGCTGATGAAGACGGTGCTGATGTCCACACCGGTGCCGGTGATGCCACGGTCACGGCTCCATTGGCACAGCATCTCCCCACTGCCGCAGGCCAGGTCAAGCACCGTCATACCTGGACGAAGGCGGATCGCCTCCGCCAACGTCGCGAACTTCTCGTCGGTGAACGGGTTGTGGATGCGGTGGGTTCGTTCACGGATCGTAAAGCTACGTGGAAGATCCACTTTTGGTGTTCCTCGCGTCTTCGATGCGGGTGGTCAGGTGGTCGGACCGAGCTGATGCACCGGACGCGGGCATGAAACGCACCTCCAAGGAAGACGTGAAGCCCGCAAGGTAGCCGCTTCGGTGCCCGCTGTCGATGGATTTACCGGGACTTGCACCGCCGCGAGGAACCGCGTCGCTGCCGACGGCTGTCCCACGCCATCCTGGACGGGGCGGTCGACCGCGACCGGCTCACCGAGACCACCGCGAGCGTCAAGGGCGGGCGAAGAGCCTTTGCGCGCCTGCTTACGCCACGATGTGATGACCTGCCTTGATCACCTGGTCGAACTCACCGCGCCGGGCGTCGTAGACGGGTTTCAGGAACGCCTCCGAGTCAGCTCCGATCGGCAGCCGCAGCGGCGGCGGGTCCATCTGACCGAGCCGCCAGACCACGTCGGCGAAGAGTTCGGGGGAGTTGATTTCCGCCTTGGTGTTCATGCCGCGCACCGCGCCGAGCATGCCGTCGCTGACCGGCGTGTAGTCCGCGATCCGGCGCTCCGGCAGCACCATGTTGGCGCTGTAGCCGGTGGCGAAGCCGCCCGGCTGCAAGATGGTCACCTTCACCCCGAGGTGCCCGGCCTCGGCGGCCAGCGACTCGGCCGCCCCCTCCACCGCGAACTTGCTCGCGGTGTACGCGGCGAGCCCCGGGAAGGGAACCATGCCGGCGACCGAGCTGACGAAGACGGCGTGCCCGCAGTGCTGCGCCCGCCACAGCGGCAGCACCGCGCGGGTGAGCCGCCACGGCCCGAAGACATTGGTGTCGAACTGCGCGGCGAGCTCCGCGTCGGAGACCTCCTCGAAGGTGCCGAACTGTCCGTAGGCCGCGTTGTTGACCAGGACGTCGACGCCGCCGAAGGCGTCCACCGCCCGCTCGACGGCTGCCGCGCACTGCTCCGGATCCCGTACGTCGAGGGCGGCGGCCACCACGTTGTCTGGATGCCGCGCCACCAACCCGTCCAGGGTCTCCGGCCGCCGGGCTGTCGCCACCACCTGTTCGCCCTCGGCGGCGAGCCGGGCCGCGAGAGCCTGACCGAGTCCGCTCGAACACCCGGTGACCAACCAACGCTTCGTCATCGTCCTCGGCCCGCCCTGTCCGCTCAGTTCTTGGCGATTGCACACTGTCAGAGGTGGTGCGCAGGGTGAAGAGGCATCGACTGTCGTCAATCAGACTTGTCAGGTATTCGGCACGCTGAGGGTCGGTGACCGGGCGGGGGCGGATAGTCGGCCGCGACTCGGGCTCGCGAAGGTGTTGATCCGGGTGAGGGTCGAGCTGGCCACTCAGTCGAGACAGAACTCGTTGCCCTCGACGTCCTGCATCACCAGGCACGACTCGTTGTGGCCATCGGCAGGCAGTAGCCGCACGCGTACCGCGCCGAGCGCGACCAGTCGTGCGCATTCGGCCTCAAGCACGGCCAGCCGCTCCTCACCCACGAGCCCGGCGCCGACCCGCACGTCAAGATGCAGCCGATTCTTGACGACCTTGCCTTCGGGTACGCGCTGGAAGAACAGCCGTGGACCCACACCCGAGGGATCAACGCAGGCGAACGCTGAACCCCGGTGCTCGGGCGGCAGCGCGCGATCGAACTCGTCCCAGGTAGCAAACCCCTCCGGTGGCGGCGGTACGACGTACCCCAACACCTCGCACCAGAAACGAGCGACGCGCTCAGGTTCTGCGCAGTCGAAGGTGACCTGGAACTGCTTGACCGACGCCATCGGTCCACCATAGTCCGCGGGGTCGTTCGTCGTCTCCGCGGGCGCTTAGCAACAGTCCATCCTGGCCAGGGCGTTGTCGACCGGGGCCTGGCCCATGTGCGGTGCTGCGTGTTCAGGTCTGCTTTCCCGTGGGGTAGCTCGCGACGCCCAGCCGGTCCGCGCCGCCCGACCACGCGACTCGTCCGCCACTCATCTGAGGTCGTCGCGCCCGGACCTCAGTGCCGAGCACGCCGAGTCGGCCCGTCCACGCTGTCGGGCGGCGGGTCGACGACGGAGGCCGAGTCGTCCTGGCAGACGGCGCTCGGGTCCGGCCCGTCTCCGTCATCGGCCGGTCGCGTCAGCAGGCCGTGGAGAAAGGTGGTGAGGACCTCCCGGTGGTCGTCGGTTCGCCAGGCGACGGCCAGTTCGGCCGGTGCCAGCCCGGTCACCGGCCGGCAGGCGACGCCGGGCCGCCGGTAGAGGCCGACGTTGCCCTCGGCGAGCAGCGCGACGCCCAGTCCGGACGCGACCGCCTCGAACACCTCGTCGGGCGAGGTGGCCTCACTGCCGATCACCGGCTTCCGGCCGTCGCGGGCGTCCGCCGCGAGCCAGAAGTCGCGCAGCGGCCCGGCGGCGTGCGGAAGCGCGATGAAGGGCTCGACGAGCAGGTCGGCGAAGGCGACCTCGGTATGCTCGGCCAGCCGGTGGCCGGAGGGCAGGGCCACCCACCGGCGCTCGCGGGCCAGGACCCGGGTACGCAGTCCGTCACCCGGCACCGGCAGCCACACGAACGCGACGTCGCTGCTGCCGTCGCCCAGCCCGGCGGTGGGATCATGCCAGCCGACCAGCCGCATCGACACTGTCCAGTTCTCGGTCAGCTCGCGGAACCGTTGCAGGGCCGGCCGTTGCAGGTTGCGTCCGACTGCGGTCTGCATGCCCACCGTGAAGACGCGTCGGTCCGCCAGGGCCCGGGCGGCTTCGAACCCGCGGGCGAACGCGGCGATCGCCGCGCGGGCGGCCGGTAGGAACGCCTCGCCCGCCGGTGTCAGCCGTACGCCGCGAGTCCCGCGACGGAACAGGCGGAACCCGAGTGTTGTCTCCAGGGCCCGGATCTGCTTGGACAGGGCCGGCTGGGAGACGAACAGCCGCTCGGCGGCCCGGGTGAAGTGCAGTTCCTCGGCGACCGCCACGAAGTAGCGCAGCTCCCGCAGATGCGCGTCCATGGCCCATGGCTATCACAGCCGGGTCACATGACCTGCCGTGAGACCGGGCCCACGGTTCACCTGTCCGCCAAGCGGTCGGGGATCGGCGCGAGCGGATACACGCGCCAGAAGAAGGCGTCGGCGGCGTGCTGGTCGCCGGGGCAGTTGATCGCTTCGGCGATGCGGCCGGTGGCGATGCGGAAGGCGAGTGCCCAGGTGATGTCCAGGCCCGCCGGCTGGGTGCTCCAGCCGCGGTGCAGATCGACCACCCAGTCTCCGTCGGCGGCCAGGCAGATGGGGTCGGCGCGGAAACCGGCGCGGGCGAGCTGGGCGAAGAAGGCCAACACCTGCGTGACGCCGACCTTGACGCCGGCCAGTGGGTGGTGGCCGGGAATCGTCCACCGGACATCGGGGGCGAGGAAGCGGCGCAGCGCACTGAGGTCGCCGGCACCGTACGCCTCGTAGTACGCGCGGATGAGCCGGACGTTCGGATGTTCACCACGGCTCGGTGCCGCGGTCGCGGCGCTGCCGGTGGCGGCCGAGATGGTGGCGCCGGCAACGCCGAGGCCGGTGGCTCGCAGCAGATGGGCGCGGGAGACGGAGCGCTCGGACACAGGGAGCTCCTCCAGGTCGGGGTCGGGTGTGGTCATCGTGCCGGTGCGGTCGGTCATCCGACCAAGACATGCGCGCATAACCACTGGTTATGACGAGAGGTCTTGGCACTGCGGGCGCTGGTTGGCCTCGGTCCGAGTACGGACGAGGGCGTCCCCAGGTGGTGAGACCACCTGGGGACGCCCGAACGCAGCGGCTCGGTGTGGCGGACCCTGACGTAGCTGGCGCCCCCGAAGCCGGGCGGTTTCTCGGCGGAGAAGCGGACCGTCTTCCGGCGGGCGCCGAGCGGGACCGGATTGGTCAGGTGCCAGAAGCCGTTGGCGTGGCAGGCGAGCCACCGAGGTCGCGGGCACCGGACGCCACGACGGATGCCGCAGCCGCCAGTCGTCTGATCATGGCGTTGTTCCCTCTGGGCGAGGAGGTTGGACACCGGCGCCTGCCCCTGGGCGCCGGTGCTCGTAGGCGGCGGCGAGGATGAGGTAGCCGCTGGCCGTCCAGGTGTAGGCGCGGTCGCGCAGCCCGGCGCCGGTGAGGGCGTCGAAGTTCTCGGCGAAGCCGGACTGTTCACACAGGGCCCGGAACCGGTTGCTGACCTCGTCGGCCAGCCCGGTGAAGCCGCTGCGGCGCAGGCCGTCCTCGATGAGGACCGTCGCGGGGGCCCAGATGGGGCCGCGCCAGTAGCCGTCGGCCTGGTAGTGGGGCGAGGTTGGCAGTTCGGTGGCCAGGCCGTGCGGAGTCAGGTGCGACTTGATCCGGTCTGCCAGGACCTGCCGGATGGGGTCGGGTAGTTCGTCGGCGAGCACGATGGGCATCAGGTCCAGCAGGCTCGCGCTGGTCCAGGCGCGCCGGCTGCCGGCGGCTCGGGTGACGAACTCCTGCCCGGTCCACAGCTCCAGCAGCGCCGCCCGCATCTGGTCGGCCTCCTTGGCCCAGGAGGAGGCCTGGTCGGCGCATCCCAGGTGGCGGGCCAGGTCGGCCAGCTCACGCATCTGGAGTACGAGGAAAGAGGCCAGATCGGCCGACTCGACCACCCGTTGCGGGTCGAACGTCGTGGCGTTGTCCCAGCCGCTGTCGTTGCCGTGCTGGTAGTGCGCCAGCGCCTGTCCGGGGACCCGGCGGGCGGTCAGCCAGAAGCGGGTCCAGCACTCCAGCCGCCGGTACGCCTCGAGCAGCTCGTCGTGGGTCAGGACGGGGATGCGCTGGCGGAGCCGGCGCAGAGCCCAACCGTGGATGGGTGGTTTGACGAAGTTGTAGAGCACCTCGGAGTGCGTGACGGAATCGGGCAGGGCGCCGGAGGTGTCCTGGTGCTCGAACGGCAGGTGGAACTGGTCCCATGCCAGGTCAGGCAGCCCGGACGCGAGGGCGAGCGCGTTGAAGCAGTGATCCCAGCTCCACACCTTGTCCATCCAGTGCTTGGACATGAGCACGGCCGACCGGGTGACGAACCCGGCGGGACGTACGGTGGCCGACCACAGCACGTAGGCGGCCAGCTCGGCGGCGGGTGTGTGGTCGGTGCGCCAGGGTGCCACCGACCCTACGAACTCGGCGAAATCGGTGGCCGCCGCCTCGGCGACCCGGTCGAAGGCCAGCGTCACGCGGTACGGCGGCCGGGCGTTGTCGTACTCCTCGATCGCCACCTCCCACGCGCCGCTGTCGGCGAGGCTGATTCCCCGATCGGCCGTGCCGAGATCCTGCGCCCCGTCGACGGTGACGGCCGGACCGGAGAGCACCGTGATCCGGTAGCGTCGGCCGGTCTCGTAGAGGGTGAACAGGTACGAGCCGTCGACCGGGTCGCGCAGGAAGTACGCCCCGGAGAACGGGGTCAGCACGGGCGCGGCGGCGACGACGCGCAGACCCAGCCCGGCGCCGCGAACCCGTACGGTGTCGGCGGACTCGTAGGCGAGCTCGATCCGGCCGGCGGCGTGGGTCCACGTCAGCCGGGACGGCACCGCCGTGAGGCTGGCCTCCACGCGGTTGCCGCCGATGTGCGGGACGAGCCGTAGCACCGGGTGCAGCCCGGTCTGGTGCGACACGAGGTGTACGTCGTCCGCGTAGGTCTTCTCCGCGATGACCGGGGAGAAGTCGAACCAGGATCCGCGGTGGCTGAACGGGATGTCCCGTACCGAGAACTGCGGACCGGGTGGGGCGACGGGCATGGTGATGCTCGCTTTCGCTGGTTTCGGTGGGTTCAGTCCTTCACCGCGCCGCTGGTGACGCCGGTGGCGATGTAGCGCTGCGCGACGACCAGCAGCACGGCCGCGGGGACCGACGCGACGACGGCGGTCGCCATGATCGCGTTCCACTGTTGGTTGTTGTTGCCGATGTACTGATAGATGCCGAGGGTGATCGGCCGGAGACTACCGCCGCCGTTGAGCGTGGACGCGAAGACGAAGTCCGACCACGCCCACAGGAACGCGAACAGCCCGACGGTGATGCTGGCGTTGCGGCTGACGGGCAGGATGATGGACCAGAACGAGCGCAGCGGCCCGGCGCCGTCCACCGTGGCCGCCTGCGTCATCTCCTCGGGGATCGCGGACATGAACGCCTGGTAGATGAGCACTCCGAACGGCACGGCGATGGTCGCGTCGGCGACGACCAGCCCGGGCAGGGTGTTGAGCATGCCCAGGTTGAGGTAGATGGCGTAGAAGCCCATCGCCATGATGATCCCGGGGATCATCTGGGCGACGAGGAGCACGAAGTTCACCACGCCGGCGCCGGCGGGTCGCAGCTTGGCCAGGGAGTAGCCGGCCGGGGCGGCGATGGCCAGCGTGAGGGCGACCGTCCCGAGCCCGACGAGCAGGCTGGTTCCCAGGTAGGGCAACTGCTGGCCGAGGACGGCGCGGTATCCGTCCAGCGTGCCGTGGACCGGGAACCAGTCGGGTGGGCTCTTGCGCATGTCCTCGTCCGGGGTGAACGAGACGTTGACCATCCAGTAGACCGGGAACAGCATCAGGGCGGTCAGCACCAGACCGAGTCCGGTCTTCCACCAGGGGGTTGTCCGCCTCATGCCGTGCCTCCCTGCCGGCGCTGTACGCGGATGTAGACGAGCCCGAACGCCACCGCCGCCACGATGAGCAGGTTGCCCACGGCGGCGCCCGGTCCGAACTGCGGCAGCAGGCTGCCGAACCCGAGCTGGTACGACCAGGTGGCGAGGGTGGTGGAGGAGTCGGCCGGGCCACCCTTGGTCATGATCCAGATGATGTCGAAGACCTTGAGCGTGTACACCAGGCCGAGCAGCAGGGTGATCGCGGACACCGGGCGCAGCAGGGGGAACGTCAGGCGCCAGAACCGTTGCCAGCCGGTGGTCCCGTCCAGCGCCGCGGCCTCGTAGATCTGTGGCGGTATGCCCTGTAGGCCGCTGTAGAGCAGCACCAGGTTGAACGGGATGCCGATCCACACGTTGGCGATGATCACGGAGACGAGGGACCAGTCCGGCGAGGTGAGCCAGTTGACCGACCCGAAGCCCAACGACCGCAGGAGCGCGTTCACCACGCCCGCCTCGCTGTTGAGCATCCAGGACCAGGTGGACGCCGAAACGATCAACGGCAGGAGCCACGGTACGAGGAAGAGCGCCCGGAGTGTGGCGGACAGGCGGAAGTGCTGGTGGAAGAAGACCGCCAGCGCCATGCCGATGCCGAACTGGCACACCAGCGAGGCGGCGGTGAACACGACCGTGTGCGTCAACGCCGGCACGAACGTCGGGTCGCCGACCACCTGGCGGAAGTTCGTCAGGCCGATGAAGGGCGCGTCGCCCTGCACGAACGAGCGCACCGTGTAGTCGCGCAGGCTCAGGTCCAGGTTGCGGTAGAGCGGGTACGCGTAGAAGGCGAGCAGGTAGGCCGCCAGCGGGAGCAGGAAGGCCCAGGCCGCCCACCGTCCCGTGCCGCCTCCGGCGCGTCGGTGGCCCGGGCGGGCCCGTGACGGGGTGGGCGTGGATGCCCCCCTGTCACGGGGCGCCGTCTGTGTCGCGGTGTTCATCGTGGCGTTCGCTACTTCGCCGCCGACTGCGCTTCGGTCATCGCGGCCTGCGGGGTCTTCGACCCGCTCAGCGCCGCCTGCACGGCCTTCCACAGCTGCTCGGAGATCTTCGGGTACTTCGTGCCGAGGTTGTCGCCGGTGCGCCCCTTGGCTGCCTTGACCGCGTCGACCCACACCTTCAACTCCGGGTTCTGGGCCACCTGGGTGGTCTGCACGACCGCGGTGGGCGCGATGTACGACAGCGTGGTGTCCGTGGCCAGCAGGTTGTCGTTGCTGGTCAGGCAGTTGACGATCTTCTGCGAGGCGGCGTACCGGTCGGTCTTCTTCTGCACCGGCAGGGTGACGAACTCGCCGCCGGTCGGCGCGGGCGCGGTGCCGCCGTCCCTGGCCGGGATGGCGATGATGCCGTACTCGAAGCCGAGCTTCTTCGCGTTGGCGAGCTGCCAGGTGCCGTTCTCGGCGAAGGCGTAGTCACCGCTGGCGAACTCCTGCCAGCTCGTCGTCTGGGTGTTGTTGATCACCGAGTTCGGGGCGTGTCCCTGCTTCAGCCAGTCGGTCCACAGCGACACCGCCGCGACACCCTGGGGGGAGTCCAGGGCGGTCAGCTGCGCTCCGGAGCCCCAGAACCAGGGCAGGAACTGGAAGCTACCCTCCTCGGTGCCGATGGCGGAGAAGGTGATCCCCTTCTTGCCGGCGGCGGCCACCTTCGTCAGGGCGGCGTTCAGCGCGGCCCAGTCCGTGATCGACGCCGGGTCCACACCGGCGGCGTCCAGCACCTTCTTGTTGTAGTAGAGGGCGAGCGTGTTGGCGCCGATCGGCACGCCGTAGGTCTTGCCGTCGATCTGGCCGGCGCCGAGCAGGTTCGGCTCCATCGCGGACGTGTCGAGTTTGGTCTCCTCGGTCGCGCTCAGGACCCCGGCCTCGGCGAGCGTGGACACCACCGGGTTGTCCACGATGAGCACGTCGGGCGAGTTGCCCTGCTGTGCCGCGAGCAGTGCCTTGTTGGTCAGGTCGGTGGTGTCGTAGCCGGTCCGGGTCACCGTCACCCCGGCGTCGGTGCCGCACTTGGTGAGCAGCTTGACCCAGTCCGAGCTGCCGTCGAACTGCGGGTACGGGTCCCAGATGGTGTACGTCCCGCCGGCCGCGCCGGCCGTGCCGTCGCTCGACGACGAACACCCGGCGGCGCCGCCGACCGCGACCAGAGCTGCCAGCGCTACCCCGAGGGCGCGCTGACTCGTACCAGACGATGTCACGATCTATCCCCTTGTCGTGGTTGTCGGGAGGCTGCGCCGTCGGGACAGGGGCAGCAGGCCTACCGTCGAATGGTTGATCATCGAATCGGTTCGCCGAATCGGTTCGACAGAACATAGGCCTGCTCCGGACCCGGGTCAAGAGGTGTTTCCACCTTCCGTACCCTCGACTGAAACCCCGTCGTAACCCTGGTTGTCCGATTGACGGCAGTTGGCGCGTGCGATAGCCTGGTCGAATCGGTTCGCTGTGAACAGCGACCCGAGGACGGGCCGCGCCGGACCCTGCGCGAAGCTGCTACCGGCACCGACGGCAGCGAAGCGATTGGTGAGGAGTGCGACATGAACATCGGGGAGATCGCCCGGCGGGCCGGGGTGTCCCGCAGCACCGTCTCGTACGCGCTCAGCGGCAAGCGGGTGGTCTCCGAGGAGACCCGGCGGCGCATCCAGGCCGTCATCGACGAGCTGGACTACCGCCCCAACGCCGCGGCCCGCGCCCTGAAGGAGGGCCGTACCCGCACCCTCGGCCTGGTCATACCGCCAGCCAGCCTCCGTCTGACCGACATGCAACTCGGCTTCGTGGCCAGCGTGGTCGAGGCAGCCGCCCGATCCGACCTCGACGTACTGCTGTCTCCCTCCGGCGGCGACCACGACCGGTCCTTCGAACGGATCGTCTCCGGCCGCCGGGTGGACGGCGTCATCCTCATGGAGATCCGCCTCGAAGACGAACGTGTCACGCGACTACAGCAGACCGGCGTACCATTCGTCACCATCGGCCACACCGCCAACCCCGACGGCACCTGCTGGGTGGACGTCGACTACGCCACCCTGATCGCCCGCTGCGTGCACCACCTGGCCGATCTCGGTCACCGCCGCATCGCCCTGATCAACCGCTCCGCCGAACTGGTCGCCTCCGGTTACGGCCCGGCTCAGCGCGCGCTGGGCGGCTTCACCGAAGCCATCGCTCAGCGCGGCCTGACCGGAGTCGACCTCTGTTGCGCCGACGACGCCACGGCAGGCGAGGCGTGCCTGCGACAACTCCGCGACGAACACCCGGACATCACCGCGATCGTCACCATCAACGAAGCGGCCCTGCCGGGCATCCAACGCGCCCTCGAACAAGCCCGCATCGCCGTACCCGGAGACCTCTCCATCACCGGCGTACTGGCCCGCCACTGGGCCGAGGACTTCCGCCCGCCGCTGACCGCCGCCGACGTGCCGACAGAGATGGGCACACACGCCGTCGACCTGCTCCTCGAACGGATCGCGACACCCGACGCGCCGCCCCGGAACCTGCTGTTCACCCCGCCCATCTCGTTGCGCGGCAGCACCAGCCCCGCTCCGCGCCGGTAGGCCCGCCACACCCGCCACCGAATGCTCCTGCGGTGGCAACAACACTTCCATCCGCTTTGGGGCGGGCAGCCCGAACGCGTGCGGCGTGCGCGTGGTCGGAGCGTCCCCCACATGGCGGGCTACGCCGGGGGACGCTCCGAACGGCAGAGGAACCTACGAGGCGGTGCAGGTGGGGGTGG
>NZ_SMKD01000218.1 GCF_004348595.1 Micromonospora sp. KC723 | reverse complement strand
GTGCGGGGGCCGGGCTCAGGCGCCGGCCCGGGCGGGGACGCGGTCGGGCGGTTCCGTCGCGCCGGCCGCGCGCTCGTCGGCGGTCGGGGCCTCGGGGGCCTCGGGAGCGCCGTGGTCCTCGTCGAGCATGGTGGCCTCGTCGAAGGGGCGTTCGCCGGAGAGCACGGCCCGCGCCTGCTCCCGGTCGAACTCGCCGGTCCAGGTGCCGATCAGCACCGTGGCCACGGCGTTGCCGGCGAAGTTGGTCAGCGCCCGGGCCTCGGACATGAACCGGTCGATGCCGACGATCAGGCCGACCCCGTCGACCAGGTCCGGCCGGTGCGACTGGAGCCCGCCGGCCAGGGTGGCCAGGCCCGCGCCGGTGATGCCGGCGGCGCCCTTGGAAGCAATGATCATGAAGACCAGCAGCGACACCTGCTCGCCGACCGACAGCGGGTTGCCCATCGCGGAGGCGATGAACAGCGACGCCATGGTCAGGTAGATGGCGGTGCCGTCGAGGTTGAAGGAGTAGCCCGTCGGCACGGTGATGCCGACGACGGGCCGGCTCACCCCGAAGTGCTCCATCTTCGCGATCAGCCGGGGCAGCGCCGACTCCGAGGAGGAGGTGGAGACGATCAGCAGGAACTCCCGGCCCAGGTACCGCAGCAGCGAGAAGATAGAGATCTTGGCGACCACCCGGAGCAGCAGGCCGAGCACCACCACGACGAAGACCAGGCAGGTGGCGTAGAAGCCGAGCATGATCTGGGCGAGGCTCTTCAGCGCGTCCACGCCGGTCGCGCCGACGACGGCGGCCATCGCGCCGAACGCGCCGATCGGAGCCACCCACATGATCATCGCAAGGATCTTGAAGATCAGGCGCTGGAGCACCCCGACCGCGCGCAGCACCGGCTCGCCCCGGCTGCCCATGCCCTGCACCGCGAAGCCGACCAGGAGCGCGACCAGCAGCGTCTGGAGCACCTCCCCGCCGGTCAGCGAGGACAGCATCGAGGTCGGGATGACGCCGAGCAGGAAGTCGACGGTGCCCTCCGCCTTCCCACCGGCGGCCTGCCGCCCGGCGCCCGCCAGCTCCGAGTTCAGGTGCAGACCGGCACCGGGGTGGATCAGGTTGCCGACGACCAGGCCGATGGCCAGCGCGACCGTGGACATGAGCAGGAAGTAGCCGAGGGCGAGCCCGCCGACCTTGCCGACCTTGGCCGCCTGGCGCACCGAACCCACGCCGAGGACGATCGTGCAGAAGATGATCGGGCTGATCATCATCTTGATCAGGGCGACGAACCCGGTGCCGAGGGGCTTCAGGTCCTTGGCCAGCTCCGGGGCGACGAAGCCGACCACGATGCCCGCGACGACCGCGACGATCACCGCGAGGTACAGGTAGTGGGTGCGGTCCCGGCGGGACCGCTGCGCAGGTGTGCTGGTGGTGGGGGTCTGCATGGGTGAGACTGTGGTCCAGGTCTCAGCCGGAAGCAGCCTTGCGTTCATTCTGTTCACCGGAGTGCAGTGTCGGCGTAACGACGACGTGATCCGAGGGGGACATGGCGGCACGGAAGTGGAGCATCGCGGGGCAACTGTTCGCCCTCCAGGCGCTGGTGGTCACCCTGCTCGTCGGCGCGGGGGCCGTCGGGGCGGCGCTGCTGGCCCGCGCCGACGCGCGGGAGGCCGCCCGCGCCGAGGTGCTCGCCGTCGCCGAGACGGTCGCCCGGTCCCCCGAGGTCGCCGCCGCGCTGCGCTCCCCCGACCCGGCCACCACCCTCCAGCCGTACGCCGAGTCCGTGCGCACCGCGACCGGGACGAACTTCGTGGTGGTGATGACCCCCGACCGGATCCGCTACTCCCACCCCGACCCGACCCAGATCGGCCAGCCGTTCATCGGCGAGATCGGCCCGGCCCTGGCCGGCCACCCGTACACCGAGGTCAACACCGGCACCCTGGGCGAGTCGGTGCGCGCCGTGGTCCCGGTACGCGACCCCGACGGCACGGTCACCGGGTTGGTCTCGGTCGGCATCACCACCGAGTCGATCAACCGGAAGCTACTCGGCCGGGCACCGGTCCTGCTGGCCGTCACCGTCGTCGTGCTCGTCCTGGCCGGGCTCAGCTCGTGGCTGCTCAGCCGCCGACTGCGCCGGCAGACCCACGGGCTCGGCCCGGCCCAGATGACCCGGATGTACGAGTACTACGACGCCGTCCTGCACTCGGTCGGCGAGGGGCTGCTGGTGGTCGACGCCGACGGGCGGATCGCGCTGGTCAACGACGAGGGACGCCGGCTGCTCGGCCTGGACCCGGACGCGCCGCTGGTGGACCGGCCGGTGACCGGGCTCGACCTGCCCCCGGCCCTGGTGGAGCTGGTCGGCGCGGGCCGGCCCGCGCACGACGAGCTGATCCTCACCCGGGAGCGGTCCCTGGTGGCCAACCAGCGTCCCACCGAGCTCGGCGGCCGGGTTCGCGGCACCGTGCTGACCCTGCGCGACCACACCGAGCTGCGCGCGCTCAGCAGCGAGCTGGACTCCGTACGAGGGCTCACCGAGGCGCTGCGTTCCCAGGCGCACGAGGCCGCCAACCGGCTGCACACCGTGCTCACCCTGGTGGAGCTGGGCCGGACCGACGAGGCGGTCCGGCTGGCCACCGAGGAGCTGGACCTGGCCCAGCGGCTCACCGACGAGGTGGTGGGGGCGATCGCCGAGCCGGCGCTGGCCGCGCTGCTGCTCGGCAAGTCCGCCCAGGCCGCCGAGCGGGGCGTGGAGCTGACCGTCGACCCGGACTCCCGGCTGCACGTGGGCGCCCTGCCCGCCACCGACCTGCTCACCGTCGTCGGCAACCTGGTCGACAACGCACTGGAGGCGGTCGCCGCGGCGGCCCCGCCCCGGCGGGTACGGGTGCGGGTGACCGAGACCGACGGCGAGGTGCTCGTCGAGGTGGGCGACAGCGGGCCGGGACTGCCACCGGAGCAGGTGGCCGACGCGTTCCGCCGAGGCTGGTCGACGAAGCGTCCCGGCCGGGGGCTGGGGCTGGCCCTGGTCGGCCAGGTCGTCGCCCGGCACGGCGGGCGGTACGAGGTGGACTCCGCCGCGGAGGGCGGCAGCGTGTTCCGGATCCGGCTCCCGATCGGGGCCCGCACGTGAGCGACGAGATCCGGGTGCTGGTCGTCGAGGACGAGGAGCTGATCGCGCAGGCGCACCGCGCGTACACCGAACGGATCCCCGGGTTCCGGGTGGTGGCGGTGGCGCGTACCGCCCGGGAGGCGTTGGCGGTGCTGCGCTCCGGCGACGGGGTGGACCTGGTACTGCTCGACTTCCACCTGCCCGACATGCACGGGCTGGAGGTGTGCCGGGCGATGCGGGCCGCCGGCAGTGCCGCCGACGTGCTCGCGGTCACCTCCGCCCGGGACCTCAGCATGGTCCGCGCGGCGGTCGCCCTCGGCGTCACCCACTACCTGCTCAAACCATTCACGTTCGCCGCGTTCCGCGACAAGCTGGAGCGGTACGCGGCATACCGGGCGCAGGCGTCGGCCGGCGGCGCGGTGGCGGCGCAGCACGAGGTGGACCGGATGTTCGCCACCCTGCGCGGCACCGCGCCGGACACCCTGCCGAAGGGACTGGTCGCGGCGACCCTCGACGCGGTGCTGGACGCGCTGCGCAGCCGGCCCGGCCAGTCCGCGTCCGAGGTGGCCGAGCGGACCGGGATGTCCCGGGTCACCGCCCGGCGCTACCTGGAGCACCTGGCCGACACGGGGCGGGTGAACCGCAGTCCCCGCTACGGCACCCCCGGCCGCCCGGAGGTCGAGTACCGCCCCACCTGACGGGCGGGGACGTCAGCCCGGCTCCCGGTCGTGGGTCCACGCGGCCAGCCAGCTCTCGTTCTCCCGGGATATCGCCTCCTCGCACGCCCGCACGAACGCCGCGGCGGCGGCCGGCGAGCGGTCGGGTGCCGCCTCCCACTCCTCCAGCAGGGCACACAGCCGCCGCGCGGTCGCCAGGTAGGACACGACGAGGTGCTCGTACCGGGCGGCGGAGATGTGCGCCGTGATCGACGCGCCCACCACCGTCACCGCCGAGACCCAGACGCCGACACCGGCGGCCCCCGTGGTGGCGGCGACCGCGCCGAGCGCCGCGCCGGCGGCGGCGATCCCGAACTCCGCGGTTCGGAATCGGTTGAGCCGGCGCTGCTGCCGGGCCGCGCCGGCGCGGTAGTAGCCAGCGATCTGTGGCCGGAGCCGGTGGGTGAGGTAGTGGTCCACGTCGTCGACGGCGGGGACGGGGGTGTCGGGGTCCGGCGCGCCGAGCGTCATGCCGGCGAGGTCGGCGACGTCGTCGGCGACGGCCGCGGCGAAGGTCCGCAGGCGACGGCCCCGGTCCGGCCCGTCGTACGGCTGCGCCCCGGTGAGGAAGAGATAGACCTGCGCCTTCAACGCCTCGCTGGCCGACCGGACCCGCGTCCACGCCTCGATCCGGGCCCGTCCCAGGCGCGTGACACGCACGACCGGGACCAGGGCGAGGGCGACGGCACCGGCGGTGGCCAGCGCCCGGCCCGGGGCGCCGTTGAGCCCCACCTGGACGGCGGCGGTGGTCAGGACCGCACCGCCCACCGCCGACGCGAGGGCCGCGGTCCGCCAGAACGCGATGCTTCGCTTGGCCGTGCCCGCGGCCCACGACCAGCGCCGGTGGTCGCGCCACACCGCGCTCACGGCGGACCTGTCGACCTGCTCCACTGCTCGCCTCCTCTGCCTCGGGCTCCCGGGTGCCGGAGGGACCGGCCGCGCGACGCGGCCCGCTTCGACGCCAGGGCCACGGCCGGACAGCCGCGCGCCCCCTCTCAGCATGCCGATCGGGATCAATGCCCGGTGCCCGCCGGTCGGCCCGACCAGCGACCCCGGCGGTCATCCCCGCAGGTGACGACACGGGTCGCCGGCCAGGACACCGTCGTCCTTGCCAGACCGTCCGGTGCATCCACTACTGTGAATGCACCTGAGCCGGGCACGATCGGGCGCCGGGCAGCCTCGATCGGCACATCGTCCCATCGGCCCTTCCGGAGGACTCTCCCATGAGAACGAAGCTCAGACTGCTCGGCACCGCCCTGTCGGTCGCCGCGCTGACGGCGCTGGCGGCCGTCGCGGTCCCCACACCCGCGTCGGCGGCCACGCTGACCCAGGTCACCAACTTCGGCGCCAACCCCAGCAACCTGGAGATGTACCTGTACGTGCCGGACCGGGTCGCCCCGCGCCCGGCGCTGGTGGTCGCGGTCCACTACTGCACCGGCTCCGGGCAGGCCATGTACGCGGGCACCCAGTTCGCGTCCCTGGCCGACCGGTACGGCTACATCGTGATCTACCCGTCGGTGACCCGCAGCAGCAAGTGCTTCGACGTCGCCTCGCCGCAGGCGCTACGCCGCGACGGGGGCAGCGACCCGGTCGGAATCAAGTCGATGATCGACTACGTGCGGGCACGGTACCCGGTGGACGCCAACCGGATCTTCGCCACCGGCATCTCGTCGGGCGCGATGATGACCAACGTGCTGCTCGGGCTCTACCCGGACGTGTTCGCCGCCGGCGCCGCCTACTCCGGCGTCCCGTTCGGCTGTTTCGCCACCACGAACGGCTCCGAGTGGAACAGCGAGTGCGCCAACGGCCAGCTCGTCAGGACCCCGCAGCAGTGGGGTGACCTGGTCCGCAACGCGTACCCGGGGTACACCGGCAAGCGGCCCCGGATGCAGCTGTGGCACGGCACCGACGACGACGTGCTGCGCTACCAGAACTTCACCGAGGCCATCAAGCAGTGGACCAACGTGCACGGTCTGAGCCAGACCCCGACCTACACCGACCGGCCGCAGTCCAACTACACCCGCACCCGCTACGGCGGCAGTGGCGGCACCGCCCCGATCGAGGCGATCAGCATGCAGGGCGTCGGACACAACCTGCCGGTGGACGCCGCCCAGGCGATCCGGTTCTTCGGCCTCGACGGCAGCGCACCGCCCACCACGCCCC
>NZ_SMKD01000217.1 GCF_004348595.1 Micromonospora sp. KC723 | reverse complement strand
CAGGGGGATCGGGGCGGCTAGGGTCGGGGCGTGGTCCGACGTGTGGTGGTGGCGTTGCTGGCTCCGGTGGCGTGGACGCCGCCGGGGATCGACCCGACGGGCTGGCGTACCGCGCTGGCGGAGGACGTGGTGGACCTGCTCGCCACCCTGTCCGAGGTCGAGACTGCGGTGGCGGTCACTCCGGCGGACCGCCGGCTGGCCGAGGCGGTGGTTTGGCCGGGCACGGCGATCCACGAGGTGCCGGAACCGACCGTCAACGCGGCCCTGGCGGCCCTGACCGGGTACGACCAGGCGGCCGTGGTCGCCGCCGACGCCCCCGACCTGCCCGGCCTGACCCTGGGCAAGCTGCTCCGGCCACTGACCAGCCGGCCCGTCGCGGTCGCCCCGGTCGACGGTGACGGGCCCGGCCTGCTCGGCGTGGCGGCGCGGCTGCCCGTACCGGCCTGGTTGCCGGTGCTGGACCTGGACACCGCCGCCCCGGCGGACCTGCGCCGGGCGGCCCCCGCCCCGGGGGACGTCGCGGTCACCCCCGCCTGGCGCCGCCTGCGCGGCCCGGCGGACCTGGCGGCCCTGGACCCGGCCGTCGAGGGCTGGGAGACCACCCGCGCCCTGCTCTCCGCCCCGTACTGACCGCACGCCCCAGCCTGCGGCCTCCTCTCGGATCGCGCCGGACGGCGGCATCCGGCGCGGCGGAAACCGTAGGACGACGCCCGCAGCCCGGAGTCGGCCGAGCAGACGGCACGGGTGACGCCGGGGGTGACTGTCAGGAGGTTTCGGTGGGGGGTTGTTCCTCGGGACCGCCGGGTGCGGTGAAGTCGAAGTTCGCCAGCTCGTCGTCCAGATCCGTGCTGCGGGTCGCGAAGGCCACCGGGTCGGCGAAGTCGTCGTCCGACGGGAGCAGGTCGGGGTGGCCCCAGACGGCGTCCCGGCCGGCGATGCCCCGGTGCGTGGTGAGCGCGGCCCAGAGCGCGGACGCCTCGCGCAGCCGACGTGGACGCAGCTCCAGCCCCACCAGCGCGGCGAAGGTCTGCTCGGCCGGGCCGCCGGCGGCCCGGCGGCGGCGGAACGCCTCGCCGAGGCGTACCACGTTGGGCAGGCGCTCACCGGCGGCGTTGTCCACCACGTGGCAGACCCACCCCTCGACCAGTGCCAGCACCGTCTCCAGCCGGGCCAGCGACGCCTTCTGCGCCGGGGTGTCCTCCGGCGTGAAGATGCCCTCCAGGGCGATGGCCTGCATCGACTCCGGGTCGGTCGGGTCGACCCGCCCCATCGCCTCCTCGATCGCCTCCCGGTTGACCCGGATGCCCGAGGCGTAGTTCTCCACCGCGGTCAGCACGTGCCCGCGCAGCCACGGCACGTGCTCGAAGAGCCGCTGGTGGGCCGCCTCACGCAGGGCGACGTAGAGGCGTACCTCGTCCTCGGGCAGCTCCAGGCCCGCGCCGTACGCCCGGATGTTGGCCGGGACCAACGCCGCCGTGCCGGCCGGGCCGAGCGGCAGGCCGATGTCGCCGGCGGAGAGCACCTCGGCGGCGAGTGATCCCAGTGCCTGGCCGAGCTGCCCGCCGAAGAGCGCACCGCCGAGGGTGGCCACCATCGACTGCATCGGGCCGAGCTGGGCGCGGGCCTCCGGCGGCACCAGGTCACCCATCGCGCCGACCATCCGGCTGGCCACCGGGTCGCAGAGCTTGCGCCAGACGTCCAGCGTCTTGTAGATCCACTCGTTGCGGTTCCAGGCGACCGACGTGCGGATGCCCGAGGGCAGGTCGGAGGCGGGTTCCAACCAGAGGTCGGCGATCCGCAGCGCCTCCTCCACCGCGTGCCGCTCGTACGGCGAGACCGCCGGGTCGCCGGAGGCGGCGAGCTGACTGGCCGCGACCTGACGGGCCAGGTCCCAGTTCACCGGTCCGCTGCCCGACGCGGAGAGCAGGTGCTGCAACTGCGACATGAACTGCTGCATCTGCGCGGGGTCGTTGGGGTCTGGTGGTTGCCCACCCGGAAGCGCGAAACCGAACGGAATATCAGGCACGACGTCTACGGTACGCGGGCCGTGCCGCAGGTCGCCGACACTGGCGTTGCGCTGAGGGCGAAGTCGTCGGCGCATCGTCCGGCCACCACCACCCCGGTCGGTACGCTCTGCCGCATGAGACGTCGCGGCGTGACCGTCCTGCTCGGTGCTCTGCTCACCACCCTGCTCAGCATCGGTGTACTCGGCGCGCCCATCCCGTACGTGGTGCTCGGCCCGGGTCCGACCGTCGACACTCTCGGCACCTCCGACGGCAAGGAGATCATCCAGGTCAGCGGCCGGTCGACGTCCACCTCGGCCGGGCAGCTGCGGATGACCACGGTGGGTGTGCAGCCCACGGTCAAGCTACGCGCGGCGATCGCCGGCTGGCTGTCGAAGGACGAGGCGGTGGTGCCGCGCGAGCTGGTCTACCCGCCGGACGAGAGCCAGGACGAGGTGGACAAGCGCAACGCCGAGGACTTCCGCAACTCGCAGACCAGCGCCGAGACGGCCGCCCTGGTCGAACTCGGCTACCCGGTCCAGGTGGTGGTCAAGGAGGTGACGGCGGCCGGCCCGTCGGCCGGCCTGCTCAGGGCCGGTGACGTCATCACCACCGTCGACGGGGCGAAGGTGACTACCGCGGCGAAACTGGTCGAACTGGTCCGGGCCAAGCCGGCCGGCACCGCGCTGACGATCGGCTACACCCGGGACGGAGTCGCCGGGAAGGCCACCGTCACCAGCCGCGAGCAGGACGGCCGGCCGCGCATCGGCCTGGTGCCCGACCAGCGCCAGCCGCATCCGTTCACCCTCAAGATCGACCTGAACAACATCGGCGGGCCCAGCGCCGGGCTGATGTTCGCCCTCGGCATCGTCGACAAGCTCGAACCGGACGACCTCACCGGCGGGAAGATCATCGCCGGCACCGGCACCATCGACGACGAGGGGCGGGTCGGCCCGATCGGCGGAATCGCCCAGAAGCTGGTCGGGGCGAAGGAGGCCGGGGCCGCCGTCTTTCTCGTGCCGGCCGGGAACTGCGCCGAGGCGGTCCGCAACCCGCAGCCCGGCCTGCCCCTGATCAAGGTCGGTTCGCTGGCGGAGGCGCTGACGGCGCTGGAGACGCTGCGGTCCGGGGGGCAGCCGCCGCGCTGTTGATCGCCGACGCCGGCGGCGACGTGGCATGACCGTGACCGGACACTGTCAGGAACACCCCGTACTCTGGGTGCCTGTCCGGAGCCGATCACATCGAGCGTGCGGAGCCAACAGTGGTCATGCGTAGCAGCCCCCTGCCGAGGATGAGTCGGCGCGGACGCGTCACCATCGGGGTCCTGGTCGGGGTGTTCGTGTTGTTCACCCTGCTCGGCTGGGGCGTCCAGGCGTGGACGGACTGGCTCTGGTTCCAGGAGGTCCGTTACACCCAGGTGTTCACCGGGGTGCTGGTCACCCGACTGCTGCTGTTCCTCGCCGTCGGCGTCGGGTTGGCGGTGTTCGTCGGCGGCAACCTCTGGCTGGCGTACCGGCTGCGGCCGATGCTGCGACCGCACTCGTTGGAGCAGGCCACCCTGGAGCGGTACCGGATGCTGCTCAGCCCTCGGATCGGCACCTGGATCAGCCTTGTCGCGGCGGTGCTCGGGCTCTTCGCCGGCCTGTCGGCGCAGGGCCGCTGGAGCCAGTGGCTGCTGTTCCGCAACGGTGGCTCGTTCGGCGTCAAGGACCCGGAGTTCGGCGTCGACGTCGGGTTCTACGTCTTCCAACTGCCCTTCCTGCGCTACCTGCTCGGCGTCGGCTTCACCGCGGTGGTGCTCGCCCTGCTCGGCGCGTTGGCCGCGCACTACGTCTTCGGCGGGGTGCGGCTGCAGGGCGTCGGCGACCGGATGACCAACGCGGCGCGGGCTCACCTCAGCACGCTGGTCGCCGTCTTCGTCCTGCTCAAGGCCGTCGCGTACGTGCTGGACCGGCGGGCGATGCTGCTGGAGTACAACGAGGGGGCGAAGCTCTACGGCGCCGGCTACGCCGACGTCAACGCGCTCCTGCCGGCCAAGGAGATCCTGGCCTGGATCTCCGTCGTGGTGGCGATCGCGATCATCGTGTTCTCCAACGCGGTGATGCGGAACCTGGTCTGGCCGGGCATCTCGCTGGCGCTGCTCGGCGTCTCCGCCGTCGCGATCGGCGGCATCTACCCGTGGGCGGTGCAGACCTTCGAGGTGAAGCCGAGCGCCCGGGACAAGGAGGCGCCGTACATCGAGCGGAGCATCACGGCCACCCGGGCGGCGTTCGAACTCGCCGACACGAAGACGACCGGGTACGCGGCGAGAAACCTGACGCCACCGGCGAGCCTGGTCTCCGACACCGCGGTGGTGCCGAACGTGCGGCTGCTCGACCCGCAACTGGTCTCCGAGACGTACACCCAGCTCCAGCAGGTGCGTGGCTTCTACGACTTCGGTCCGAAGCTCGACATCGACCGGTACTCGGTGGCGAACAAGACCTCCGACTACGTGGTGGGCGTCCGTGAGATCAACTACAACGAGCTGACCGACCAGCAGAGCAACTGGATCAACAAGCACACCGTCTACACCCACGGGTACGGCCTCGTGGCCGCCCCGGCCAACCAGGTGGTCTGCGGCGGCCAGCCGTACTTCGTCTCCGGCTTCCTCGGCGAGAAGGCGCAGGAGGCGTGCTCCTCGCAGGCCGAGCAGATCCCGGCCAGCCAGCCGCGGATCTACTACGGCGAGCGGATGGGCCCGAACGACTACGCCATCGTCGGGCAGACCGACGAGGGCAAGCACGCCGAGTTCGACCGGCCGACCCCGACCACGGGCGGCGAGCAGTACTACACCTACACCGGTGAGGGTGGCGTCGAGATCGGCTCGTTCACCCGGCGGCTGCTGTACGCGATCAAGGAACAGGAGAGCAACTTCCTGCTCTCCGAGGCGGTCAACGACAACTCCCGGCTGCTCTACGTACGCAACCCGCGGGACCGGGTGGAGAAGGTCGCGCCCTTCCTCACCCTCGACGGCGACCCGTACCCGGCGGTGGTCGGCGGCCGGATCCAGTGGATCATCGATGGTTACACCACGGCCGCGACCTACCCGTACGCCGAGCGGGTCAACCTCCAGAGCGAGACCGCCGACGAGCTGACCAACCGTGGCACGTTCCAACTGGCCCGGGAGAACGTGAACTACATGCGCAACTCGGTGAAGGCCACCGTCGACGCGTACGACGGCACC
This sequence comes from Micromonospora sp. KC723, assembly GCF_004348595.1. Classification (GTDB taxonomy): domain Bacteria; phylum Actinomycetota; class Actinomycetes; order Mycobacteriales; family Micromonosporaceae; genus Micromonospora. The sequence goes on along the minus strand of NZ_SMKD01000217.1, from coordinate 754 downwards.
GTCCGGCTCTACGAGTTCGACGAGAACGACCCGGTGCTCAAGGCGTGGAACAAGGCCTTCGGTGGTGACCTGGTGCTGCCGAAGACCGCCATCCCGGCGGAACTGGCCGAGCACTTCCGCTACCCGGTGGACATGTTCAAGGTGCAGCGGAACCTGCTCACCAAGTTCCACGTCACCGACCCCGGCGACTTCTACTCCGGCCAGGACTTCTGGCAGGTACCGAACGTGCCGGACGCGCCGGACACCGGGCAGCGGCAGCCGCCGTACTACCTGTTCACCCAGTTCCCCGGGCAGCAGGCGCCCCGGTTCCAGCTCACCGCCGCGGTCACCCCGAACGGGCGGCAGAACCTCGCCGCGCTGATCTCCGGGTCGTACGTCGACGGCCGGCCCCAACTGGAGGTGCTGGAGCTGCCGGACCAGACCCGGATCTCCGGTCCGGCGCAGGTGCACCAGCAGATGACCAACAACGCCAACATCCGCCAGCAGCTCAACCTGCTCTCGTCCAACCAGGCGCAGGTGCAGTACGGCAACCTGCTCTCCCTGCCGTTCGGCGACGGGATGCTCTACGTCGAGCCGGTGTACGTCAAGAGCAACCAGCAGGACGCCTACCCGCTGCTGCAGAAGGTGCTGCTGTCGTACGGCGACGGCGGCTCGTACGTGGTGCTGGCCGACAACATCACCGACGGGATCAAGCAGCTCGTCGACCAGGGCAAGCGGGCCACGCCGGGCACCCCACCGTCGGCCGGTGACACCC
>NZ_SMKD01000216.1 GCF_004348595.1 Micromonospora sp. KC723 | reverse complement strand
CCGCCCAGGCCCACCCATCCGGCCCCTTCCGTAAAGTCAGGGGGTTGTGACACCCTGCGAGGCGGGTGACCAGTAGACGGGGGTTTCTGGTGGCGGTGGCCGACAACGGCGAGGGGACGGCCGGTGCCCGCCGACCAGCACGCTGGCTGCTCGTTCCCTATGTGATCTGCCTGCTGGTGGCGGTGCCGACAGCCGCGCCGGGGCCGGCCTCCGCCGGGGCCGGCATGTCCGCCACCCGGCTCACCGCCCTCTTCGATCGTTACGGCGACACCTCCGGTACGTGGACCGGGGCCGACCGGACGACCTCCGTGCGCCTCCCCGACGGCCGGCTGCTCTGGCTCTTCTCCGACACCTTCCTCGGCCCGGTCGCCTCGAACGGCTCCCGCCCGCGCGCCGCGCCTTTCGTCCACAACTCGGCCATAATGCAGCACGGCGACCAGTTGCGGGAGACCCGGCACGGCGGCACCGCCGAGAACCCCCGCCCCCTGGTCCCGGCGCCAGCCGGGGAGTTCTTCTGGATCGGCGACGCGCAGGTTGTCGGCGACAGCCTGCAGGTGCTGGTCAACCGCTACCGCCGGACCGGTGCCAGCCCGTTGGACCACGCCCTGCTCGGCACCGCGCTGGCAACCTTCGCGCTGCCCGCGCTCACTCCCATCGGTGTCCGGCCGCTGCCGCTGAACGCCCGGATCGCCTGGGGCTCGACCCTGCTACGTGACGGCGGGCACACCTATATCTACGGCACAGAGGCGGCGGGCGAGGCGAAGTTCGCCCACGTGGCCCGGATACACGGCGACGACCTCGGCGGCCCGTGGGAATTCTGGACCGGCGTCGGCTGGGCCACCGACCAGCGTGCCTCCGCCCGGGTGCTCAGCGGTGTCGGCACGGCATACGGGGTGCAGCGGATCAACGGACGTTACGTCCTGGTGACGCACGAGAACAACCTAATCTTCAGCGCCGACCTGGTGGCCTACACCGCCGGCTCGCCGACCGGCCCGTTCGACGGCCCAGACTACCTCCACCGGGCCCCGGAGACCGCCGCCGGCCACCTCGTCTACGACGCCGACCTGCACCCTGACCTGGCCCGCCCCGGCAAGCTTCTCGTCTCGTACAACGTCAACAACGTCGACGACGCGGTCACCTACGCCGATGCCGGGATCTACCGCCCCCGCTTCGTAGAGGTCGACTGGCCCCGCCCCAACCCGAACCGGACGGAGGTGCCTCCCGCGCCGGCGGGCCTCACCGCCAAGCCCGGTGGGGCAGGCACCGCCGAGCTGAGCTGGTCCGCCGTACGCGCTGACGGTCAGCCGCGCTACCAGGTCCACCGCCGCGACGTCACCGCTGGGCAGACCCACTTCGTGCGCATCGGCGAGCCCTCCACCATGCCCCGCTTCTCCGCCGATTTCCTGGTCAACCAGCACGAGTACGAGTTCCGGGTGACCACGGTGGGCCGGCACGGCGAAAGCGTTCCCTCACCGGTGGCCCGGATGAACGCCATCGTGCCGCCCCCGCTCCCACCGACCGGTCTGCGGGCCGAGCCGGGACGCTCCGGGGACGTCGCCCTCAGGTGGGATCCGGTCCCCTTCGTCCAGCTCTTCCGGGTCCGGCAGCGCGACCTCATGACCGGCGAGCAGACGACGGTGGGCACGTTCACCGGCACCCACGCCACCGTGGAGTTCCTCCAGCACGCTCGGACGTACGAGTTCACGGTCGTCGCGGTCGGTGGTGGCGGCGACAGCGTACCCACACCGCCGGTCCGGGCCACTGCGGTCGTCACCCCTCCCGCGGCCCCATCCGGTCTGACCGCCGCCGCCCGGCCGGACGGCACCGTCCACCTGATCTGGCGGTCGCTCGGCCCCGGGGTCTCCTACCGGGTATACCGCCGCGACCTCCAACGGGGGAACCGGGCGTACCGCGAGCCGGCGTTGGAGGCCGGCAACGGCCACGTCGCCCGGCTTCTGGAGCACGACCACGACTACGAGTTCAGCGTCAGCGCGGTCAACAGCGGTGGCGAGGGGCCACGCACCACGCCGGTGCGGGTCCGCGCCCGTCTCGCCCCACCCAACTCCGTACCTCAAGGCCTGAGGGCCGAGGCCGCGCCGGGACGCGTCGAGTTGGCCTGGCGGCCGGTTACGCCGGACGGCTGGCACCGTATCTACCGGCGCGACGTCACCACCGGGGAACGCGACTTCACCGAGGAGCCGGTTCCCACCCAGGGCGACCGGGCGGTGATCGCCGGCCTGCGCAACGGCCATGAGTACGAGTTCGCGGTGGCGGCGCTAAACGCGGCTGGGGCCGGGCCACGCAGCGCACCGGTCAGGGTCACCCCCCGACTACCCAGGCCAACGAAGCTCGAGGCGACCGCCAGTGGGAACGGGGACGTCCAGCTGAGCTGGCGCTCGGTTGGGGACGGCCTCGCCTACCGGGTGCAGCTACGGGACGTCACAGCCGGCGAGCGCTGGCGGACGGACCCGGTCCCGCTGCTCGACACCCGGCACACCGCGGTGCTGCTGACCCGAGCCCACCGGTACGAGTTCCGGGTCGTCGCCACCGATGGAAGCACCGACGGGCTGCCCAGCGAGGTCGTCGCCGTGCAAGTGCGGTGAGCGGGTTCAGCCCCGGTCGGCAAGCAGGTGCCGACTGATCGAGTCACCCCGTTCCAGGCCTGCCGCGACCGGTCACGCAGTTCGTCCGTACGCCACCGCGCCTGCACCGCGGCATCGGCTGGGGCGAGCCGTCCACCAGGCAAGGACGTCGGGTGGTCGCAGCCCTGGCTCAGCCAGCGCGTCCAACCCTCGTCGGCGGATCCATGGCGAAGGACCTGGTGCCGTCGTCGAGGCCGAAGGAGACAAGTTCGTCGGCTTCGGTGACCACCTCAGCCGCATCGGCCAGGGCCAAGCGGACCGGCGTCTGCTCTAACGGGGCAGTGGTTGGGCTAGATCGGCACAGCACCCGGACGGGGTCGCCCAGCCGGGCATCGATGCATTCCGGTCGGCCCACATCGTCCCCGACGCCAACCGCCGCCGTACCCCAGCGCCCGATCACCCACCCGCACACAGAGTCACGGTTTCACGCCAGAGCGACGCCCAGGAGCACGCGGAGCGACACGCGTACGCGGAATGGCCGGGCGCACAGTGCCGAGCGGTCCGCACGTTGGTTACCGTAGTTGTCTTCCGGGGGCAGCAATCCCCCCTGTGGTACGTCCCTATCGAGGTGGCTGTGACCCTTTACGGCGACAAACGTCTCTCCGACGACCGGCCCACGGTGCAGGTCACCGCGGTGACCTGGCCCGGTGACGACGCACCGGAGCCGGCGGGAACACCCGCGGGCCCGACCGGTGGCTCACGGTCGCGTCGCACAAAACTGCTGCTCGCCGGTGGGCTGACCGCCACGGTGCTGGCCGGTGTGGGCCTGACCGGGGCCTGGGCGTACGCCGGCGACGTCCCCCGGGGCACCAGCGTGCTCGGTACCGAACTCGGCGGCCGGAGCAGGGCCGACGCGGCCAAGGAACTCCGCGCCGAGTTGGAGCGCCGGGCGGCGGCGCTGAGCGCCCCGCTGACCGTGGTGGTCGGCGAGAACCGGGCCGAGATCAACCCGACCGATGTGGGCCTGGCCGTGGACGTGGACGCCACGGTGGCCGCCGCGGCGAAGGCCAACGCGGACCCGATGAGCCGGCTGGTCGGCTCCCGCACGGTCGATCCGGTGGTGACGGTCGACGCCGCCAAGCTCGACGCCGCCCTGCGCAAGGTGCTGGGCAAGCAGGGCCGGGAGATGACCATGCCGGCGATCATCTTCACCGGCACCACCCCGAAGCCGGTGTACCCGAAGCCGGCGCTGTCGCTGGACCCGGAACGGTCCGTCGAGGTGGTGCGGGCCGGTTGGCTCACCAGGGAGCCGGTGACCGTCCCGCTGGTGGAGAAGGCGCCCGCGACCACCCGGGAGGAGGTGGACCGGCTGGTGGCCGAGTTGGCCAAGCCGGCCGTGGCCGCTCCGGTGACGCTGACGACCGACAAGGGCTCGGTGAGCATCCCGCCGGCGGCGATCGCTCGTGGCCTGCGCTTCTCGGCCGACGATGCCGGCAAGCTCATTCCCCGGGTGGACGTCAAGCGGCTCCGCGACGCGTTGGGCGACAAGCTGGCGAAGATCGAGGTTGAGCCGAAGGACGCGACCATGAGCATCTCCGGCGGCAAGCCGAAGGTCGTGCCGGGCCGTGCCGGCCAGCAGCTCGATTCGGCGACCCTCGGCCGGGACCTGCTCGCCGTCCTGCCCAGGACCGAGGGCCGGACGGTCACCGCCGAGCTGAAGGCGGCCGAGCCGGAACTGACCGAGGAGAAGCTGGCCAGCCTCGGCATCAAGGAACGGGTCTCCACCTTCACGACCCGCTTCCCCGGTGGTCTCTCCTCGCCGCGCAGCCAGAACATCATCCAGGCCGCCAAGGAGGTCGACGGCACGGTGGTGAAGCCGGGTGAGACGTTCTCACTGAACGGGCACACCGGCGAGCGCGGCTACGCCCAGGGCTACAAGGACGCTCCGGTGATCCTCAACGGCAAGCTGGTCCCCGGGGTGGGCGGCGGCGTCTCCCAGTTCACGACCACCCTGTTCAACGCCACCTACTACGCGGGGTTGGAAGACGTCGAGCACAAGCCGCACTCGTTCTACTTCAGCCGCTACCCGGCGGTGATCGAGTCGACGATCTTCTGGCCGGACCTGGACTTCAAGTTCCGCAACAACACCCCGCACGGGGTGCTCCTCGACACCTCGTGGACGTCCAGCACGATCACCGTGTCGGTCTGGAGCACCAAGATCTACGACAGCGTCAAGACCGAGTACGGTCCCCGCCGGAACATCACCAAGCCGAAGACGGTGTACCTGGAACCGGGCCCGACGTGTATCGCCGCCGCGGGCAGCGACGGGTTCACCCAGGACGCCTTCCGGGTCATCAAAAGGGACGGCAAGGTGATCAAGCGGGAGAAGTTCAGCTGGACCTATGACGCCGAGCCCCGCTTCATCTGCGGCCCCGAGCCGTCCTGACCGTAGGCACGGAGAAGCCCCGCCGGCTGGATCGCCGGCGGGGCTTCTCCGTGTCGTACGTCCTCAGGGCCGCGCCTCAACCAGCCCCTGCCGTACGCCTGGCGCGTCACGGTCGGTGCCGTAGACGGGGGTGCCGGGCTGCTGCCGCCAGCTCTCGTCGAGGGTGCCGGCGTCGACGGGGTCGAATCCGAGCGTGTCGACCAGCCGCATCACCAGTTGCTTGGCTTCGGCGTCGTCCCCGGCGATCGGCAGCGCGATCCGGTCGGGGGAGCCGGCTGGGCGGCCGTGGTCCATCAGGTGCTGCGCCTGGATGTTGTTGAAGGCCTTCACCACCCGGGCGCCCTTGAGGTGCTCCGCGGTCCACCGGCTGGAGCTGAGACTTCGGTCGAGCAGCTCGCCGATGTCACCGTCGCGCTGGGGGTAGTAGTTGTTGGCGTCGATGACCACCTTGCCGTCGAAGAGCTCCGGTGGCAGTGCGGGTACGACGAACAGTGGGATCGCCACGACCACCAGGTCGGCGTCCTGCACCGCGTCCTCCAGGGTGCCGGCGGTGGCACCGGTCTCCTCAGCGAGGTCGCTGAGGCTCTGCGGCCCCCGTGAGTTCGTGACGGTCACGTCGTGGTCCAGGGCGCGTAGCCGCCGGGTGAGCGTCCCACCGATGTGTCCCGAGCCGATGATTCCGATCTTCATGACCACTCCTGCCTCCGCCGGTCCCGACGGTCAGTTCCGGTCGTACGGGGAGCAGGTACCCCGGCCGGTCCACCCCGATAGCGGACGAGGCGTACGCCACGTCACCCTGTCGCCAGTACGCCACCCCGCCGTCTGGGCGCGTCCCGCACTGACGCTACCGAGGCGGGATGCCCTCGTCGGTCAGATTCACCGAACATGAGCGAGCTGCAGCGCCCACACACCGGTTTTGTTGGTGGTTCGTGGAAATGGTTCAGGGCCATCCCCCCATAGGGGGATGGCCCTGAACCGAAAGATTGTCCGGCGGTGTCCTACTCTCCCACACCCTCCCGAGTGCAGTACCATCGGCGCTGGAGGGCTTAGCTTCCGGGTTCGGAATGTGACCGGGCGTTTCCCCTCCGCCATGACCGCCGTAAC
>NZ_SMKD01000215.1 GCF_004348595.1 Micromonospora sp. KC723 | reverse complement strand
TTTGCGGGCGCGGTCGTGGCGCATGGTGGTTCGCGGGTCGGGGTGGCGGGCGGCGATCTGCGTGTCGTGGAGGCTGACGTCGGCGTCGAGTCTGGTGGTCATGAAGGTGTGGCGCAGTATGTGGGGGGTGCGTCCTCGGTGTTCGGATTCCTCGCGGTAGCGGCGAGGTGTTTGAGTCGGCGGGTGGCGGGGCGCCGGTTCATCCGCCGGCCGTGGGTGTTGCGCGGGATCGGGTCGTTGGTGCGGTCGTCGACGCGCGGTCGATGGTCCTGGCGACTGTGGGTGGTGGCGGGACGAGGAGGACCTTGCCGCCGCTGCCGCGTACGCGTAGGACCTGGTGGCTGTGTTCCTCGTCCGGGTCGGTGATGTTCGATCCGCGCGGGCTTCGATGATCCGCGAGCCGAGTGGGCGCAGGAGCGCGACGAGGGCGATGTCGTTCGGGTTCGGGGACTGTCGGGCGGTGGTGATCACGGCTTCGAACCGTAGGTGATCGCCGGACGCAATGATCACCACTTTCATGATCGGCAACCTCGCCCAACGCCTCACCACCGAAACCACCCCAACCTGGCGAGACACCTAAACGCGCATCACCCGCAAACTGCGTGGACCAGATGCCCTCTAATCTGGAACCTGTCTCGTTTCGGCGGTGTCGATCATTCATACACCTAACGGAAGGAGACGCCGTATGCCCGACTCACCGCGCCGCGAGCTGATCGTCTGGAGCGAAACCAACCCGCCCCATGACGGGCTATGGCCTGACCGGCGGCCGCAGACCGCAGATAGGTGGCGCCGCCGAGCTGGTAGCGCCTTCATCGCGGCGGCGTTGTTGGCGGCGATTGGCGTTCCGGTTAGGCACGCGGCATCTGGCGAGAAGGTCAGCCGGGGTGGCGCCGCGGTGGCGGCGGACGCGACGCACTTCGACAATGCCGGTACCGAAGCGGACGCCGGCGAGGTGGACGGGACGCGATTCAATGCCCTATTCGTCCAGTTCGTCGACCGGGACCACGGGTTCGCGCTGACCGCGACGTGCCCCGACGGTAAGCAGTTTTGCTCGTACGGACTTGCCGTCAGCATCGACGGTGGTCGCAGCTACCAGCATCGGGCGCTTCCGTTGGCGAAGGTTGCACCGGCTGAGGGCTATAGCGCCGACCTGCACGCCGTCACCACACATACCGTCGTGATCGAAGACCGCGGAGAGTGGTGGGTGAGCATCGACGCCGGCCGTACGTGGCGTTCGGCACCGGACTCCGTGGCGCGAAGTGTCGCCGAGATCCCCGCCGCCGGGCGTCTACACACCCGTTGTCGCGGTACGAGCTGCGACATCCGCGAACTGACGGTGATCGACCCAAGCACCGGCATGCGCCTGACGGTGCCCAACGTGCCGTTGGAGCAGGTCCACGGCTCGTCGGAGTCCACGATCGCCCCTGACGGCACCCGATGGATCTCCGGCACCGCCCGGGGCGATGTCCCCGCTCTGGCCACTACGCGCGACGGTGGCCGCACCTGGTCGGTGTCACGATTCCCCAAGCCGGACAAGCTGCTGTCCGCGCCCAGGCTACTGGTGGGACCCGGCAGCCTCCGGTATGCGGTGTTCTCCGTCCAGCGCAAGGACGCCAAGAACGGCTTCGGGCCCATGTACGCCAGCACGGACGCGGGCCGAACGTGGACCCAAGTCCGTGACGGCGAAGAGCAACCCACCTCGATCCTGGGCGCGATCGTCGGGCCGGATGGACGGCTGCTGATCGGCACGGAGCTCAACGGTCCGATGATCAGCGCCGATGGGGGTCGCACCTTTACGAGACTGGAGGCCGGGCCCAATGTCTCCAACTTCATTGAGCGCAGCGGGATAATCACGGCTCAGAGGGGCGACGGGTCCTACTCGACGTCGCTGAACGGTGGGGCGACGTGGTCACCGATCTCGGTGCCAGCGCCGTAGCTGGCTCCTTAGACCGAATATTATTCGTATTCGCCGTCCGGTTCTCAGCGAGGACGCGGTTCGGTGATCTGTGGAGTGTCTCAGACTGTGGTTCAGGTTGGACACGACCCCGGCCTTCGTGCGCGTCCGGATCCACCTTCGAAAATCCTCCCATGGTGTCGATGAGGGCGTCGCGGATTACGCCGGGGGCGCGTCCGGTGGGTAGGTGCACCAGCATTGTGTAGCGGGTAGCGCGTTCCACGAGGGCGCCGATGGCCGACTTGTTGTCCTTGCCGATGATGGGGTCGCCCTCCCAGTGACCTGGCACGGCCCGCTCCGCGACCTCGGCGGGCCGGTCGCTGATCACCACCATCGCTGCGGCCATCCTCGGTTGACGCTGTTGGGCTTGGCGGCGCGGCCGGCACATGGCTCGGCCGGCGCGCAGTGTCCGGGCCAACTCGCGGCGTACCACACCGCGGCCTTGGGCGTAGAGGGCCCGGTAGATCGTCTTGTGGCTGACGCGCATCTCCGGCTGGTCGGGAAGGTCCCGCCGTAACCGTCGCGTGATCTGCTCGGGGCTCCATCGGAAGGTCAGGTGCTCTTGAACGAACGCGTGTAGCCGCGGGTTACCGGCGAGCTTCCTGATCTTCGGCCTGGGACGCCGGGAGTCGGCGCGGGCTCGCGCGGCGTGGGGTGGTAGCCCCCCGTATCCCGGATGGTTGCTACGCCGGATCTCCCGATTGATCGTCGACGGGCTACGGCCCAGCTCCGCGGCGGTCGACCTCGCGGAGTCGGGCCGGCGCTGCGCTGCCGTGCTGTTATCCCGCGGTACCGGCGGCATAGCCGATCAGGATGGTGCCAGGCGCCCACACCGCGACGGCGACGGCGTCGTACACGAGGAAGCGGCGGTAGTGCATGCCAGCGACGCCGGCCACCCGCGGCACGAGCGTGCGTACGAACGCGGTACACCGGCCGATCGTGACGGCGATCCCGCCGCGTCGCACCAGGTGCTCGGCATGCCGCCAGCGTCGGCTTCCGATGCGCCGGCCCAGTCGACCGGTGCGCAGCCGGGGGCCGATGACGCGGCCCTCCCAGTAGCCGACCGAGTCGCCGAGCAGCGCGGCCAGCACCGCGACCGCGGTCGTCACCGGCAGGTCCAGCGTGCCGGTGGCCGACAGTGCGCCGAGTGCCAGCATGACCGACGCGGCCGGCACGAACGCGCCGAGGAGCAGCCCGACCTCGGCCGCGATCAACAGCGCACCGGCGGCGTAAACGGCCGCAGGTGGCAGCTGCGACCCCCGCTCCACCAGCCAGATTCCCAGATCCATCTCCCGACCGTAGGCGGGCCGCAGGGCGTCCGGCCTCGATCGATCGGGTCCGGACGCGGCCGGTGCGTCGGCCGGGCCGACCGGTGGAACGAGGCACGCCGGCCGATAGAACGAGACCCGTGGGCCGGTGGTGGTCCGTATCGTCGCGGTGTGGACGTGACAGCGCGCTGGCCAGCTCGTCCGGTGCTGTTGTGCATGACGACCGGTACCGTTGTCGCCGTAGTGAACACGCTGCTCGACTGGCCGATCGGGACGGCGCAGCGGTGCGTCGCGATCGCCTTGGCAGTCGCGAGCGGCCTGCTGCTGGGCACGCTACCCAGGTGGCCGCTGGTCGCGGTCGGCACCGAGGCGGTCTTGGTCGTGGTGACCACGTGGTTCTCGCCATTCACCAACGCTGCAGCGCTACTGTTCCTCCTCGTCGCGCTCGGTGCGCTCGGTTACCGTGCGCGCTGGTCGGTCACGCTGGCCGGTGCGGTCGCGACATACGCCGCGCTGGTGGTGCAGGCGTCGTTCGGCAGCGACATCAACGCGCCGTTGTCGACACTGCTCGGCATGACGGCCCTGCCAGTGGTGGCCGGCCGCTACCTGGCCGGTCTGCAGCGGGCCCGGGGAGTGGCCGAGGAGCGGGCAGCGGAGGCCGAGGCGCGCCGCAGGGTCGAGACCCGTGCGGCGCGCCTCGCCGAGCGGGCCCGCCTCGCCCGGGATTTGCACGACATCATCGCGCACCACGTGGGCGCGATGACGCTGCGGGCCAGCGTCGGCACGCTCGCGCTGGACAACGGCGGTGACCCGGCGGTGGCCCGTGCCGCGCTCATCGACGTGGCCACGACCGGTCGTCAGGCGCTGGACGAGCTGCGCGGCGTGCTGGCGGTGCTGCGCGACCCGGACGCGGTCGACGCCGGCGAGGGGTCGGCGTTGGTGACCGACCCGGAGGCGACACTCGTCGACGCGATCGACCGGCTGCGCCGGGCGGGCGTGCCGGTCACCTCCGAGGTCGACCCGCGGCTGGCCGACACCTCGCTGCTGGTTCGCACCACGGTGGTCCGGGTCGTGCAGGAGGCGTTGACCAACGTCCTCAAGCACACCGGCGCGGGCACCGAAACCACGGTCGGCGTCACGGTTTCCGGCACCGGCGCGGTGCGCGCGGTGATCGAGAACGCGCCGCCGTCGGGGCCGGGACCGATGCCGCTTCCGGCATCCGGTCAGGGGCTGGACGGGATGCGGCAGCGGGTCGCCGTGCTCGATGGAACGCTGACCGCCGCCCCAACTTCCCGGTCGGGATGGCGAGTCGAGGCGAACCTACCGGGCAAGGGGCAGGCATGATCCGTGCGCTCGTCGTCGACGACCAGGGCCTGGTCCGGGCCGGCATCCGGGTCCTGCTCGACACCGCACCCGACATCGAGGTGGTTGGGGAGGCGGCCGACGGGCACAACGCGGTGCGGTTGGTCGAGCGGCTGCGCCCGGACGTCGTGTTGATGGACATCCGCATGCCCCGCGTCGACGGAATCGAGGCGACCAGGCGGTTGCTGGCCGCGGCACCATTGACGAACGTGCTCATCCTCACGACGTTCGCCGACGACGACAGTGTGTACGGCGCGCTGAGCGCCGGTGCGGTGGGATATCTCGTCAAAGACGGCGAGCCGGCCGACATGCTCGACGCGGTACGCCGGGCGGCGCGCGGAAAGCCGCTGCTCGCGCCGTCCGTGCTCGCCCGCGTCGTCGACCGGGCCCGGCGCTCCCACGCCGCCGACCGGAACGGCGACACCGAGCAGCCTGACACCGCGGTCCTGGCCGCGCTCACCGCCCGCGAGCGCGACGTGCTCAGCCTCGTCGGCGTCGGGCTCTCCAATGCCGAGATCGCCAGTGACCTGAACGTCGGTGTGACGACGGTGAAGACGCACATCGTGGCACTGCTGGAAAAGCTCGGTGTCCGCAACCGGGTGCAGGCCGGCATCCTCGCTCACCGGCTCGGACTCGTCGACGAGCAGTTCCGCCCATGCCGGGCGCCGGCGGACTGATGCCGCGGCCGGCGGGCGTGGTAGACCAGCGCCGGTGGCAGGTTCGCCCACACCGTGCGGCCGGCCACCACCTCCTCGAAGAGGCCGGTTAGTCGGTTTCGCAGCCGACGGGCCGGGCTGGTCCAGCTCGCGTGCAGGTACGCGAACGTGGTGAACGCGCCGTGCGGCGCCATGCCGGCGACGATCGCCGCCATCGTCCGGTCCACCAGCGCGGCGGGCAGCACCGTCCAGGGCAGCCCGCTCACCACCACGTCGGCCGGTGACAGCCCGTATGCGGCGAGCACGTCCGGCAGCTCCTCGGCGGCCGCCGTCACCACGTTTACCATCGGAAACCGGCGCCTCAGCAGCGCGGTGAACACCGGGTCGACCTCCAACGCCAAATGGCACCCGCGACCGCCAAGCCGGCGCTGGATCAGCTCGGTGAACGCGCCAGTGCCCGGCCCGAGCTCGACCACCACAGGATGGCCGGTGTCCGGCACCGGCACCGTAGTCCGCCGCGCGAGCCGCGACGAACTCGGTGCCACCGCGCCGACGCGCCGCGGGTTCTGCAGGAACCGGCCCAGGAACAACGCCGTCTCTATCGTCACGACGCGCACGCTACGAGCTGGCACTTGGCCGGTGCCTCGATCGGTTGGCCGCAACGTCGACCGGTCGATCGGTATTCGGGCCTACACGGTGCCGGTGAGGCGGGCGGTGAGCCTTCCTGCGACAGGAAGCCGGCAACCAAGCGGCGGGCATCTACTACGGCCGGTACGTTAGCGGTCGCCTGACTCCCTCATGTCGTGCCCGGCCGCTCTGGTCCTGCGGCCAGTGTGCAGGACCGGGCCGGTGCCGGTCAGAGGGATCCGACGGTGGGGCGATCGTGTGCGCAATGCTCACGCCACCGC
>NZ_SMKD01000214.1 GCF_004348595.1 Micromonospora sp. KC723 | reverse complement strand
CTCGCCGAAGCCGCGCTTGGTGACGTTGTATCCGTCGACCACCAGGTGCGCCCGGGGCAGGGCGAGCAACTGGTCCAGGCGGGCCGGATCGTCGGTGTCGCGGGCGCGGGCCGCCGGACCGGCGGCGGGTGCGGCCGCCGGGTTGTCGGCGAACGCGTCGGCGACGAAGTCGGCGGGCAGCTTGTCGACCGGGTCCAGGGCCAGCTCGCGGCGCAGCCCGACGGCGGCCTGCCCGATCGTCTCCAGCAACAGCCAGAGCCGGGCGTCGTCGACCGAACGGGCCTCCTTGGCGCTGGCCCGCGCGACGCCGGCCGCCGCCTCGGCCTCGGCGAGCCGGGCCCGCGCCCGGCGCAGCTCGGCGTCGGCGTCGGCGGCGGCCCGGGCGGCCCGGCCGCGTTCGGTGGCCAGCAGCTCGCCGGCCCGGCGCTCGCGCGCCTGGGTTTCCCGCAGCGTCCGGTTGAGCTGCCGGTTCTCCTCCCGCAGCTGGCCCAGTTCCTCGCGTACCCGGGCCAGTTCGTCGCGGAGCTTCTCCGCCTCGACCCGGGCCACCGCGCGGTCGTGTTCGGCGCGGGCGGCCCGCTGCTCGGCCTCGCGGACCAGTTCGGCGACGACCGCGCTGTCCGCCTCGGCGCGTACGGCGGCCCCGCTGGCCTCGACCAGCTCCCGCCAGCCCCGTGGCCGGGCCAGGTACGCCAGGGCGGCCACCTCGACCGGGTCGGCGGCGGCCGGGGCGGTCCCCTCGACGACAGCGGCGCCCAGGTCGCCGGCATCGGCGAGCACCCGGGCGGTGACCCGCTGGCGGAACAGCGGATCGCCGGTGAGCTGGGCCGCGATCGCCGGGGCGCCCAGACGGGCCCGGCGGTTCGGGGCGAACTTCGCCACCCGGCGCAGCGGCACCGGGACCTCCTCGGCGGGCAGGCCGGGCAGCACCGCGGCGGTCAGCGCGACGATGCGCTGCCGGACCGGTTCGGGAAGGGTCGGCTCCGGCTCGGGTGCCCCCACACCCGGGTCCACGCCGGCCTCGGGCGCGGCGTCGGACGACCCCTCCTCCGGGAGGTGGTCGTCATACGGCTCGGTGAGGGGCATGTGGCAAGTCTCCCACCGCGACCGGGCCCACCGCCCGGTGAGTGAGCCGAACTCTTATCCTAGCCTCGTCGTGACTGCTGGTGCGGATGTGCCCGGAGTGTCGGACCGGGCGGATAGCGTGCCGCCCGTGGCACCTGGGGAACACGTCCAGCAGACGCTGGCGGGTCTGGAAACGGGGGCGGGAGCCGGGGTCGACCCGGCGCTGCCCCTCTACGCGGCCACCTTCGTGGTGGTGGACCTGGAGACCACCGGCGGCGCGCCGGACGGCGGCGGGATCACCGAGATCGGCGCGGTCAAGGTGCGCGGCGGCGAGGAGTTGGGGGTGCTGGCCACCCTGGTCAACCCCGGCGTGCCGATCCCGCCGTTCATCACCGTGCTGACCGGTATCACCCAGGCCATGCTGGTTCCCGCCCCACCGATCGAGCAGGTCCTGCCGAGCTTCCTGGAGTTCGTCGCCGACGCCGTGCTGGTCGCCCACAACGCCCCCTACGACGTGGGCTTCCTGAAGGCGGCCTGCGCCCGGCACGGCTACCGGTGGCCCAATCCGCGGGTACTGGACACGGCGGCGCTGGCCCGGCGGGTGTTGACCCGTGACGAGGTGCCCAACCGCAAGCTCGGCACCCTCGCGGCCTACTTCCGCACCGCCACCCAGCCCACCCACCGGGCGCTGGACGACGCGAAGGCCACGGTGGACGTGCTGCACGGCCTGATCGCCCGGCTCGGCGGGCACCGGGTCGACACGGTCGGTGAGGCGATCGAGTTCGCGAAGGCCGTCACCCCCACCCAGCGCCGCAAGCGGCACCTCGCCGACGGGTTGCCCAGGGTTCCCGGTGTCTACGTCTTCCGTGCCGCCGACGACCGGCCGCTCTACGTCGGTACCTCCGGCGACATCGCCACCCGGGTGCGCAGCTACTTCACCGCCGCCGAGAAACGGGCCCGGATGTCGGAGATGCTGGCCGCGGCCGAGCGGGTCGAGGCGGTCGAGTGCGCGCACTCCCTGGAGGCGGAGGTCCGCGAGCTGCGGCTGATCGCCGCGCACGCGCCGCCGTACAACCGCCGGTCGAAGTTTCCGGAGCGGATGGTCTGGCTCAAACTCACCGACGAGGCGTACCCGCGGCTGTCGGTGGTGCGCGCCCTCTCCCCCACCGACACCGCCTACCTGGGGCCATTCCGCTCCCAGCAGGCCGCCGAGCTGGCGGCGGCCGGGTTCCACGACGCCGTCCCGCTGCGCCAGTGCACCCACCGGCTCTCGCTGCGGACGATCACGCCGGCGTGCGCGCTGGCCGAGCTGGGTCGCTGCCCGGCGCCCTGTGAGCACCGGATCACGCCCGACGAGTACGACCACCGCGCCGCCGCCCCGTTCCGCACCGCCACCACCGGCGACCCACAGCCGGTGGTGGACGCCCTGCTCGCCCGGATCGCGACGCTGGCAGCGGCCCAGCGCTACGAGGAGGCCGCGGTGGTGCGTTCCCGACTGGCCGCCGTGCTGCGGGCGACGGTCCGGATGCAACGCCTCGCCGCGCTGACCCGGATCGCCGAGCTGGCCGCCGCCCGGCCCGCCGCCGGCGGCGGTTGGGAGCTGGCGCTGGTGCGGCACGGCCGGCTCGCCGGCGCCGGGGTGTCCCCACCCGGCGTCCATCCGCGACCGACGATCGCCGCCATCCGGGCCACCGCCGAGACGGTGCTCCCCGGGCACGGGCCGGTGCCCCGGGCGTCCGCCGAGGAGACCGAACGGATCCTGTCCTGGTTGGAGCGCCCGGAGACCCGGCTGGTGGAGATGTCGTCCGAGTGGTCGTCGCCGGTGGCCGGCGCGGCCCGCTTCCGTGACCTCCTGGCGAAGGCCGAGAACGGCCGATCCACCCAACTCTCGACCGAACGCTCATGAGCAAGTGACCGATCGGACGACGCCGGCTCACTTAGGCTGTTAAGGGAGTGCAGTCCTGCCCGTTTCGTGGGCCTGCTTCCGGTTGCCGGTGACGGTGGCCGCGGAGCCGGGGTGAGGAGGTGTCCCTCGTGGACGTCGACGCCGGACACGGCGCCGCCCTGGGGGGCGCGCTCCCGACACAGCCGGGGGAGCTGCCGCTGGCCCGCCGCCTACGGTCGCTGCTCACCTGGCCGACCAACGACACCGACCCGGTCAGCCAACTCGTCCGCAGTCACCGCAACATCCATCCCAGCGCGGATCCCTCCGTGTTGCGCCGGGCGTACACGATCGCGGAGAACATGCACCGCGGCCAGTTCCGCAAGAGCGGCGAGCCGTACATCACCCATCCGCTGGCGGTCGCCGAGATCTGCGCCGATCTCGGCATGGACACCACCACCCTGGTCGCGGCGCTGCTGCACGACACGGTGGAGGACACCCGCTACACCCTCCAGGCGCTCGCCGAGGACTTCGGCCACGAGGTGGCCCACCTGGTCGACGGGGTGACCAAGTTCGACAAGGCCTTCTACGGCAAGGCCGCCGAGGCGGAGACGATCCGCAAGATGATCATCGCGGCCGGCAAGGACGTCCGGGTGCTGATCATCAAGCTGGCGGACCGGCTGCACAACATGCGCACCCTCGGGGTCCGCTCCGCCGCGTCCCGCGAACGCATCGCCCGCAAGACCCAGGAGGTGCTCGTCCCGCTCTGCGACCGGCTGGGCATCCAGACCCTCAAGCGCGAGCTGGACGACGTGGTGCTGCTGCACCTGGAGCCCGACGAGCACGCCCGGATCGCCCGGCACGTGCACGACCGGCCCGGCTGGGACGCGTACCTCGGCGACGTGGTCGCCCAGGCGAAGGTGGCGCTGCGCCGCAGCCGGGTCGACGCCGAGGTGAGCCCCCGTCCCCGGCACCTCTACTCGATCTGGAAGGACACCGTCGCCGGCGGTCACACCGCCCCGTTCGACCTGCCGCGTATCGTGATCGTGGTGGACGGCCCGCCCACCGACTGTTACGCGGCCCTCGGCGCGGTGCACGGCCGGTGGCGCCCGGTGCCCGGCCGGTTCAAGGACTTCATCGCCTCCCCGAAGAACAACCTCTACCGGTCCCTGCACACCAGCGTCTGCGGCCCTCAGGACCGCACCGTCGAGGTGCTCATCCGCACCCGGGAGATGCACCGCTGGGCCGAGTACGGCATCGCCGCCGACTTTCGTTTCCCCCGCTCCTCCGGGTCGGACACCGCCAGGGTCGACCAGTTGGCGTGGCTCCGTCGGGTGCTCGACTGGGAGCAGGAGGCGCCCGATCCGGCCCAGTTCCTCGAGTCGCTGCGCTGCGACCTGGCCGAGGCGCAGATCCAGGTGGTCGCCGACGGCCGGCAGGTGGTGCTCCCGGCCGGGGCGACCCCGGTCGACCTGGCGTACGAACTGGGCACCGACCGCGGCGACCACTGTCTCGCCGCCCGGATCAACGGCCGACTGGCCCCGCTCTCCTCCGAACTGGAGGAGGGCGACGTGGTGGAGATCTTCACCGAGAACGACGCGGAGAGCGGC
This sequence comes from Micromonospora sp. KC723, assembly GCF_004348595.1. Taxonomy (GTDB): domain Bacteria; phylum Actinomycetota; class Actinomycetes; order Mycobacteriales; family Micromonosporaceae; genus Micromonospora. The sequence goes on along the minus strand of NZ_SMKD01000214.1, from coordinate 1,765 downwards.
TTCGAGGCCAGCGCCGCCCCCCGCGGGCCGCGCCGGGAGTGGCTCGGCTTCGTCAAGTCGCCACACGCCCAGATGCAGATCAACCGCTGGTTCGCCGAGCACACCGCGCCGGGTATCTCGATCGCCGACAAGGTGCGCCTGGGCCGGGCCACCATCGGCCTGGCGCTGCGCAAGCGCGACCGGGGCCTGGCCAGCGACCTGCCACTGCTGCGGCTGTCCGAGGAGCTGGGCTACCCCGACCTGGAGACCCTGCTGGTGGCGGTCTTCGACCGGGCGGTCGAGCCGGACGCCGTGGTTCAGCAACTCATCGATCTCGTCGACCACCGTCAGTGAACCGCACTCCAGCGGGCCGCCGGGATCGCTCGATCCCGCGCGGAGCAGGGGAAAGAGACCGGCCGCGCCGGTAGCGGAAACGGGTGCCGGCGGCCAGGGTGGGGGCTGGCATGACGGGGCGGGTCGGACGGCCTAGCCTGGACCCATGATCCCCCGCTCGCGCGCCACCGGTCGGGCCGTCGCCTACCGGGTTTTCTACCGCCTGCCGGTGACGATGCGGCGTCGACTGGTCCGGCTGGCCGTGCCGAAGTACGTCGTCGGCGCGGTCACCCTCGTCCGGGACAGTGAGGCCGAGGGCCCCGGCCGTCTCCTGCTGCTGCGCCAACCGCCCGGCTACAGCTGGACGCTCCCCGCCGGCCTGCTCCAGCGGGCCGAATCCCCGGTCGTCGGCGCGGCCCGCGAGCTGTACGAGGAATCCGGCATCCGGCTACCTCCCGACCGGCTCCGCCCCGCCGTGCCGAACGCGCTGGTCCACGCCAAGGGTTGGGTGGACATGGTCTTCGAGGCGGAGGTGCCGGCGTCGACCACCGCGCTGACGGTGGACGGCGCGGAGGTCTTCGAGGCCGCCTGGCACCCGCTGGACGACCTTCCCCGGCTCAGCCGGGCCACCGCCTTCCTCCTCGGCCACTACGGCATCGGCCCGCTGGCCGGGCAGGTTCCGCCCACCGGCCGGCCCGCGGCGTGACGAGCCCCGCCAGCCCCGGCGAGGCGTACCCGGGGATCTGCGCGGTGGTTCTCGCCGCCGGTGAGGGGACCCGGCTGCGACCGCTCACCGAGCGCGTACCGAAGGCGCTCTGCCCGGTCGGCAACGTGCCGCTGCTGGACCGGGCGCTGGCCCGGCTCGCCGGGCTGGGCCTGACCGGCCCCGAGCGGGTCGCGGTGAACGCCTGCTATCTGGCCCACCAGGTGGTCGCGCACGTCGACGGCCGGGCCCACCTGTCGGTGGAGCCGGCGGCACCGCTCGGCACCGCGGGCGGCTTGGGCAATCTGCGGGACTGGGTCGACGGGCGCGGGGTGCTGGTCGGCAACGCCGACGCCTATCTCGCCGCCCCGCACGCCACCGCCGGTCCGGACGTCGCGGCGCTGCTGGACGGTTGGGACGGGCAGCGGGTACGGCTGCTCGGGCAGCCGGCCGCCGAGCCGGCCGCCCCGGGCACGTTCAGCGGCCACCTCTTCGCCGGGTTCTCGCTGCTGCCGTGGCGACTGGTCCGGGCACTGCCGCCGACCTTCGGGGACCTGGTCCGGGCGGTGTGGCGGCCGGCGGAGGCGGCGGGCGCGCTGGAGGTGGTGACCTACCCCGGAATCTTCTACGACACCGGTACCCCGCGCGACTACCTGGCAGCCAACCTGCACGCCGCCGGTGGCGGCGCGCTGGTCGACCCGGGGGCCACGGTCACCGGCCGGGTGCGCCGGGCGGTGGTCGGGTCGGGGG
>NZ_SMKD01000213.1 GCF_004348595.1 Micromonospora sp. KC723 | reverse complement strand
GCACCCCACCGCCCACGACACCCCCGCCGACCACGCCGCCGCCGAGCGGGGCGAAGCAGATGGAGGGCCTCGACCGCGGGCTGGTCAGCGTCCGCTCCGGCAGCGGCAACCTGGTGTCCTGGCGGCTGCTCGGCACCGAGACCTCCGGGGTGTCGTTCAACCTCTACCGGGGCTCCACCAAGGTGAACGGCTCACCGATCACCGGCGCCACCAACTACCTCGACAGCGGCGCGGCGGCCGGGTCGTCGTACACCGTGCGGGCCGTGGTCAACGGCGCCGAGCAGGCCGCCTCGGCACCCGCGCTCCAGTTCGGCAGCGGGTACCTGGACGTGCCGTTGCAGGTGCCGCCGGGTGGCACCACGCCCAGCGGGGAGGCGTACACCTACTCGGCCAACGACGCCAGCGTCGGCGACCTCGACGGCGACGGCGACTACGAGTTCGTGCTCAAGTGGGACCCGTCGAACGCCCACGACAACGCGCACGACGGCTACACCGGCAACGTCTACATCGACGCGTACACCCTGACCGGAACCCGGCTGTGGCGTGTCGACCTGGGTCGCAACATCCGCGCCGGTGCCCACTACACGCAGTTCCAGGTGTTCGACTACGACGGCGACGGCCGCGCCGAGGTGGCCATGAAGACCGCCGACGGCACCCGCTCCGGCACCGGCCAGGTCATCGGCTCCGCGTCGGCCGACCACCGCAACTCCAGCGGCTACATCCTCGCCGGCCCCGAGTACCTGACCATGTTCGACGGCCGCACCGGCGCCGCCCTGTCCACCGTCAACTACGACCCGCCGCGCGGCAACGTCTCCTCCTGGGGCGACTCGTACGGCAACCGCGTCGACCGGTTCCTCGCCGGCACCGCCTACCTCGACGGGCAGCGCCCCTCGTTGATCATGGCGCGCGGCTACTACACCCGGGCCGTCATCGCCGCCTGGGACTTCCGTAACGGCACCCTGATGAAGCGGTGGACGTTCGACTCGAACGCCTCCGGTAACTCCGCCGCGTACGGGCAGGGCAACCACAGCCTCTCCATCGCCGACGTCGACGGCGACGGCCGGCAGGAGATCGTCTACGGCGCGGCCACCATCGACGACAACGGGCGGCTGCTCTGGTCCACCGGCTACGGCCACGGCGACGCCGGGCACGTCGGTGACCTGGACCCGTCCCGGGCCGGGCTGGAGTACTTCAAGGTCAGCGAGGATTACAGCAAGCCCAGCTCCTGGTTCGCCGACGCCCGCACCGGGCAGGTCCTCTGGTCCACCTCCCCGTCCGGCGACAACGGCCGGGGCGTCTCCGCCGACATCTGGGCCGGCAGCCCCGGCGCCGAGTCCTGGTCCTCCGCCGTCGGCGGCCTCCTCAACACCCGGGGGCAGAACGTCGGGCGCAAGCCGTCCTCGACCAACTTCCTCGCCTGGTGGGACGGCGACCCGGTGCGTGAACTGCTCGACGGCACCCGGGTCGACAAGTACGGCACCAGCGGGGAGACCCGAGTGCTCAACGGCAGCGGGGTGGCCTCCAACAACGGCACCAAGTCGACCCCGGCGCTCTCCGGCGACATCCTCGGGGACTGGCGGGAGGAAATCGTCTGGCGTACCAGCGACAACCGCGCCCTGCGCATCTACAGCACGCCCCACCAGACCAGCACCCGGATCCACACCCTGATGCACGACGCGCAGTACCGGACCGCCATCGCCTGGCAGAACACCGCCTACAACCAGCCGCCGCACCCGAGCTTCTTCGTCGGCGCCGGCATGTCCACTCCGCCGACTCCGAACATCTACCTGCGCTGAGGGCTATCCCGCCGCCCCGGTCCGCGACAGCGCGCTCAGCGGCCCGGGGCGGCGCTGACCCGGACCGGGCATACAGGCACCGGGTCGCCAGCGCGCGGAACCCGCACCACTGGCGACCCGGTGCACCACACCGCAGCACCCCCGACCCGTCCCGACCGGGAGTGCCGTACCACCACCGGTCACTAAGTTATGCGTGCTCCGCGACGCGGCGGTGACGTGGGTATGAAGAGTGTGTTTCAGGCATTCCGCGTCAGGTCGCCGGCCACCGTGTCGGCCACCAGCTCGAACGAACGCACCCGGTCGGCCACGTCGTACACCATCGTGGTGAGCATCAGCTCGTCGGCGTCGGTGCGGGCCAGCAGGTCCCCGAGCTGCCGGCGGACCGTTTCCGGCGAGCCCATCGCCTGGCCGTCGCGGCGCTGCCGCACGAACTGGCGTTCCCGCTCGTCGTACGGGTACGCCGCCGCCTCCTCGGGCGTGACGAGCGGCTCCGGCCGCCCGGCCCGCAGCCTCAGGAACGACAGCGCGCTCGGCCCGGCCAGCCACTCGGCCCGCTCGTCGGTGTCCGCGCAGACCACGTTGACCGCGACCATCGCGTACGGCCGCTCCAGCCAGCGCGACGGCCGGAAGCTGTGCCGGTAGAGCCGCAACGCCGGCAGGGTGTGCTCCGCGCTGAAGTGGTGCGCGAACGAGAACGGCAGCCCGAGCAGCCCGGCCAGCTGCGCGCTGAACCCGCTGGACCCGAGCAGCCAGACCGCCGGCGACTGCCCGAGGCCCGGTGTGGCCCTGATCGGGCCCGGCTCGTCGCCGGTGAAGTAGTTCATCAGGTCCGCCAGCTCACGGGGGAAGCCCTCCGCCGACAGCCCCTCCACGCTCCGGCGCAGCGCCAGCGCGGTCACCTGGTCGGTGCCCGGCGCCCGGCCGACGCCCAGGTCGATCCGGCCCGGGTGCAGCGCCTCCAGGGTGCCGAACTGCTCGGCCACCACCAGTGGCGCGTGGTTGGGCAGCATCACCCCGCCCGAGCCCAGCCGGATGGTCGAGGTGTGCGCCGCCAGGTGCGCGAGCAGCACCGCCGGCGCGGAGCTGGCGATCGCCGGCATGTTGTGGTGCTCGGCCACCCAGAACCGGTGGTAGCCCAGCTCCTCGGTGCGGCGGGCCAGCTCCGTGGTGTGTCGCAGGGCCTCACCGGCGGTCGCGCCACGGGCCACCGGAGCAAGATCGAGAACAGACAGCGGTACGTTGATCACACCGTGGGCAACCGGTCGCCCGCCCGATGTGTTCCGGATCGTGCCCTAACCCATACCCCGCGCCTGCTCGAAGATCAGGCTCGTCTGGGTGTGCTGCACCGCCGGGTCCACCGCGAGGTGGTCGAGCACGAAGTCCCGCAGCGCGTCCCCGGACGCCGCCCGCACGTGCAGCACATAGTCCTCCGCGCCGGCCACATGGAACACCGACACCACCCCCGGCAACCGCACCGACCGGGCCCGGAACGCGTCCACGGCCGCCCGCTCGTGCGCGGCCAGCCGTACCGACACCAGCGCCTGCAACGGCAACCCCAACGCCGCCGGGTCCACCTCGGCGTGGAAACCGCGGATCGCGCCGCACTCGCGCAGCGCGCGGGTACGGGTCAGGCACGTCGACGGCGCCACCCCGACCCGCTCCGCCAGGGCGTTGTTCGGCAGCCGGCCGTCGGCGGCCAGCTCGGCCAGGATCGCGCGGTCGACGTCGTCCAGCGCGGTGAACGACCGCCGCACATCATTCGACGTAACGGGCATGCGACCATCCCTTCCCGAAGGCGCGAGTGGTGGAAGCGCATTCCCCAGAATGATATTCGCTCCTCTTGCTTTCACCCATGAATTTATTCGACGCTTCGGTCATGACGACTGTGGACACCCGGGCCGTCCACGCCGGCCGCGACGACCTCGCCGCCCTCGGCGTCCACGTGCCCCCGATCGACCTGTCCACCACCAACCCGCTGCCCGGCGTCGCCGGCGGCGGCGCGGCGTACGAACTGCTCGCCGGCGGCGGTGCCCTCCCACCCGGAGCCAGCGCCGTCTACCAGCGGCTCTGGAATCCCACCGTGGCCCGCTTCGAGACAGCGCTCGCCGACCTCGAGGGCACCGCCGAGGCCGTCGCCTTCGCCAGCGGCATGGCCGCCCTCACCGCCGCCCTGCTCGCCGCCACCCGCGACGGCAAGCGTCACGTCGTCGCCGTCCGCCCCCTTTACGGCGGCACCGACCACGTCCTCGCCACCGGCCTGCTCGGCACCCAGGTCACCTGGGCCGGGCCCGACCGGATCGCGGCCGCCGTACGTCCCGACACCGCCCTCGTGGTCGTCGAGACCCCGGCCAACCCCACGCTCGATCTGATCGACATCGCCGCCCTCGCGGAGGCCGCCGGTCACGCCCCGCTGCTCGTCGACAACACCGTCGCCACCCCCGTGCTCCAGCAGCCCGCCCGGCACGGGGCCGCACTCGTCCTGCACAGCGCCACCAAGAGCATCGGAGGCCACGGCGACGTCCTCGCCGGCGTCGTCGCCTGCGACAGCGGCTGGGCGACCCGGCTGCGCCAGGTCCGCGCCGTCACCGGCGCCGTGCTCCACCCGCTCGGCGCGTACCTGCTGCACCGTGGCCTACAGACCCTGCCGCTGCGGGTCCGCGCCCAGCAGGCCGGCGCCGAGAAACTCGCCAGCTGGCTCACCGGGCACCCGGCCGTCGTCCGGGTGCACCACCCGTCGGTCCACGACCCGGCCGGGCTCGTCGGGCGGCAGCTGTCCGGCACCGGCAGCCTGCTCGCCGTCGAGGTGCGCGGCGGCGCCCCCGCCGCCGCGCGGGTCGCCGACGCGTGCCGGCTGATCACCCACGCGGTGTCGCTCGGCGGCGTCGACACCCTCATCCAGCACCCGGCGTCGCTCACCCACCGGCCGGTCGAGGGGGAGGCCAAACCGTGCGGCGGGCTGCTGCGGATCTCCGTCGGGTTGGAGGACCCGGAGGACCTGCGCGCCGACCTGGAACGGGCGCTCGCGATGATCGGTGTCCCCGGTGGGATTCGAACCCACACTGTCGGAGGTTTGAGCTCCGCTTCTCTACCGGTTGGAATACGGGGACGAGTGACCTGACGCTGTCGCGTCGAGTCATAGGTTACCTACTACGCTAGGGGCGGCGACACCCGGCACGGCGGGTGTCAGGGTACAGACTGGGTGGGAGTGGCTCGTGGCCGAGACGCAGACGGATGCCGAGCGCAGGCGCGTACTGATCGCCGAGGACGAGGCGCTCATCCGGCTGGACCTGGCCGAGATGCTGGTCGAGGAGGGCTACGAGGTCGTCGGCGAGGCCGGGGACGGCGAGACCGCCGTGCGGCTGGCCGAGGAGCTCAAGCCGGACCTGGTCATCCTCGACATCAAGATGCCGATCATGGATGGACTGGCCGCCGCCGAGCGGATCGCCGGCGCCCGGATCGCCCCGGTGATCATCCTGACCGCGTTCAGCCAGCGCGACCTGGTGGAGCGGGCCCGGGCAGCCGGCGCGATGGCGTACCTGGTGAAGCCCTTCCAGAAGAGTGACCTGGTGCCTGCGGTGGAGATCGCGCTGTCCCGCTACTCCGAGATCGCCGCGCTGGAGGCCGAGGTCGCCGGCCTCAACGACCGGCTGGAGATCCGCAAGACCGTCGAGCGGGCCAAGGGCGCGCTGATGACGACGTACGGCATGACCGAGCCGCAGGCGTTCAAGTGGATCCAGCGCACCGCGATGGACCACCGGATGACCATGAAGGAGGTCGCCGAGCGGATTCTCGCCGAAACCGCCGGCGGCGAGGTCGCCCAGCCGGCCGGCTGACCCGTTCCGCGTCCGCTGGGGCGACCACGGTTCGGCGGGGGTCGATAGCATCGCGTCGTGGCCCTCCGACGAGTCCTGGCGGGGTGCGGCGTCTTCGCCGTACTGCTGGCGGGGTGCGATCCGGGCGGCGGGCGAGAGGCCGACGGCCCGGAACCGGTCCGCCCCGCCTGGCGACAACTCAGCCTGCCATCGGGTGCCGCGGGGCGTCTGGTGCTGCGCGACGTCACCGCCTGCGCCGGCCGGTGGTATGCGGTCGGCGCGGTCGCGGATGCCGCCGGCGGCACCCGCCCGGCGGCCTGGTTCAGCTCGGACGGCACGACCTGGGTCACCCAAAAACTGGTGCCGCGCACCTACTACGGCCAGCGCCAGGTGCTGTACTCGGCGGCCTGCCGCGACGGTCGGGTGGCGGTGCTGGGCGCGAAGCGCGGCGGCGCGCACGCGAATCCACGGACGAGTAGTTGGCGTCAGGCCACAGACGGCTCGCTGGTCGAGGTGACCGCGCCGTTCGAGCTGTACGGCGGTCCGCGCGCGGTGGATGTGGCGCGGATGGTCTCCGGTGACCCGGGCTGGTTGATCACGGGGAATCGGACCAGCGGCGCGGCGGTGTGGTTGTCCCCGGACTCGACCCGGTTCACCCTCGTCGAGGCGGCGGCGGAACTGGCCTCGGACGCGCGGGGCGAGACGTGGAACTTCGACGCGGTGCAGGTGGGGTCGGGCTGGTTGGCGGTGGGCGGGCTGGTGCCCACCG
>NZ_SMKD01000212.1 GCF_004348595.1 Micromonospora sp. KC723 | reverse complement strand
CTCGGCATCGGTCAGGTCAGACGGGTACCGCCGCACTCGATCCATACCCGACTACCGACCGAACCCCGCCCATCGATCGCACCCACTGTGCGACACACCCGACCAGCACACATCCCAAACGCGCTCTCACAGACAACGAAAGCGCTCTGATCTTCACCGCGCACCTCGGCCGATGGCCTGCCGCGCCGGCTTCCGCGTCTGAGGCGGTCGCAAAGATGGGCTGGCAGGATCTGACCGGCTACGAGTGCAACTACAACAGCTTCCACCTGGAGGACTACGCCCCGGTACAGGTCACGATCCTCGACGACGGGCAACCCCAGATCAGCACCGAGGACCAAATCGTGCTGCTACGGCTCGGGATGGTGGTGGCTGACGCCGTGCTTCGCCTCGTCCGAGCCCTACCGCAACCAACAGCCGTCCGCTGCATCGTCCTGGCGAACGACACCAACGGCACGTTCCGATTCCATCGAATCCGACCAAGCGAAGACTGGATCGACCTTGAGGATTGGAGCGGTACCCGAGGGACATGACCGTCGTCATCGGCAGCCACCCGTGAGGTCATGCCGCTCGTACAGCCATCTGTCAACGCCGGCTGAAAGTTTGGCTCTGGCACACATTTTGTGAGTCGCGCTCGTTGGTAGTTCGGGTTGGGTGCCGGGATGGAGATCATTCCGGCGTTGCTGCCGCACCTGACGGGCCTGCGGCTGGAAGCGGTGGTGATCCGGGCCGTCGGGTCAGGATCAACGCGGCGACGCAGACGGTGCGGGCACGGTGTGACGCCTGCGGCACCTGGTCGACCACTGTGCATGGTCGCTATGTGCGGCGGCTGGCCGATGTCAGGTTGGGTGGTCATGAGGTGTTGGTCGCCTTGACGCTCCGCCGATTCGTCTGCGTCGACAGCAGCTGTCAGCGGCGCACGTTCGTCGAGCAGGTGCCCGGCCTGACCCGTCGGCATGCCCGTCACACGGTTCTGGCGGCGGGCGACCTGGAAGCGGTCGCGGTGGCGTTGGGCGGCCGATCGGGCAGCCGGTTGGCGCATCGGTTGGTGGTGTCGGTGTCGCGGATGACGTTGATCCGGATGATCCGGCGGATGCCCGACCCGCCGCCGGTGACGCCGACGGTGCTGGGCGTGGACGATTTCGCTCGCCGTCGTGGGCACCGCTACGCCACGGTGCTGCTCGACATGCACACTCGCCGGCCGATCGATGTCTTGCCTGATCGCACTGCCGACACCCTCGCCGAATGGCTGCGTGAGCATCCTGGTGTTCAGGTCATCTGCCGGGATCGTGGTGGCAGCTACGCCGACGGCGCCCGCAAGGGAGCACCTGACGCGATTCAGGTCGCCGACCGGTGGCACCTGCTCAAGAACCTCAGCGACGCCGTCGAGAAGGTCGTCCGTGGGCACCGCCGATGCCTACGAGAGCACACCGAACCGACGCCCGCCCTGGCCACGCCGGCCACGGATAAGCCGGTAAGGACGGGACGTCGGGCGGCGAACACCCGCCAGCGCCACGCGGCCGTGCACGCCCTGCGTGCCGAAGGACTGTCGATCAGCGCGACCGCCCGCCGTCTCGACATGAACGTCAGAACCGCCCGCAAATACGCCCACGCCGCCACCGCCGGGGCGTTGATCGGCCCGAACGCCAGCAGCCGACTCAGCGTCCTCGCACCGTTCCATACCTACCTGCGTCAGCGACTGACCGACGGCGTCCAGCAGACAGCCGACCTGCACGCCGAGATTCTGGCCAGCGGCTACCAAGGCAGCCTGCGCGTGCTGCGGGACTGGCTAACGACCAACCGCGCCCGACCCACCCCCGCGGCCGCGGTCCGCGTGCCGTCCGCTCGGCGGATCACCGCCTGGATCATGCGCCCCGGCCACAAATTCACCGACGACGACCCCACCGACCTCGCCGACGCCCGAAGCCGCTGCCCCGACCTCGACACCCTCGCCGACCTCGCCCGCGGGATCGCCGCCCTGGTCCGCCACCAAGGCACCGGACAGCACCTCGACGCCTGGATCGACCGCGCACGCCACGGCGGATTCCCCGAAACCCGTGGCTTCGCCGCCGGTCTGGTCAGCGACCGTGACGCCGTCGTCGCCGGCCTCGCTCAGCCATGGAGCTCAGGCCCGGTTGAGGGTCAGGTCAACCGCATCAAAACGATCAAGCGACAGATGTACGGCCGCGCGAACCTCGACCTCTTACGCAAACGCGTCCTGACCAACCCGTGAGCTGCCACCAAGATCAATCACAGAATGTGTGCCAGAGCCAGTTTTCAGGCGGAGCCGACACCTCGGTCAGGGCGCGGCGCAGGTAGGGCAGCTTGAGCCGGCGAGTGAGCTTCCGATCTCGTTCATCGGGTCGCTGCTGAAGCCGGTCACGACGGAGGGCCGGGTGGCGGTGGGCATCAGACGTTGCCCTTGTCGTCACTGTTAGGGGCGGGTTTGCCGAGGTTGGCCCAGGCGGAGGTGCCCGGCTGCAGGCCGCTGCGGGTGATCGGCGGCGAGGTGGGCTCGGCGGCTTGGTGGTCGAGGATGGACGCACGTCGCCCTCGCAGAACCAACCGGCGGCCGCTGCGGTCCCCAAGGGCTCAGTCGACCGCCGCGGCGCCGTGCAGCTTCGCCAGGACGACGGCGTCGGCCATCTACGGGCGGATCTGGCGGGTGCCTGCGCTGCGGCCTCGACCAGTCAGGCGCTGGCGCCCTCGCCGACAGCCAGGAGGCTGGTCGCCCGTGGCGTGCGCTCGGCCTCGTGGTGGTGGTGCGGGTAGTGCTCGTCGCGGATCTGCGGAGTGCCCGCGGTGCGGCGTGAACGCCGGGCGCCCTCGGCTGGTCCATCACCGTCGACCGCGGTCACAATGGCGATCTTCACGGTGTTCTCCACCCAGCCCTTGGACTGCGGATCCGCCGGCACGCAGGTGCGAATCGTCATCCCGTAGTGCCGGCCGACCCCGACGATCTCCGGATGCCGCACCGGGATCCGCGCGACGTGCTCGCTGGTGACGGTGCGCTCAGTGTCGGTCAGCGCGTACGTCGGAACCCCGCCAAGGCGGCGCAGCGTGGTGTCCAGGCACACGATCGCGGTGGGCAGCGTCTTGTCCATCATCGGCAGCACCACCCGGGACCAGGCCAACCAGGCGCACCACAGGTTCACCGGCCGGCCTTTCAGCTTCGGGCCCCGCGCCCCAATCCCACTGCAACCACAGCCCCGGCTCCGGGACCCACGGCCGGAACATCCGCCGGTTGCCAGCCTTGAACGCCGCCTTGACCTCGGCGACCACCCGCCGGGTGGTCCTCTCGGCACCGATGAACCCCATGCTGTCAGCCGTCGGTGGACCACACCCGCCCGGACCCTGCCCTGCGATCTCTCAACTAGATCCTCGATCTTGGGCAAGAACTCGTCGATGACCCGCTCCCGCTTCTCGGTCGGGCTCACGCCCGCCTTCTGCAGCTGCACATACCGGCGCACCGTGTGGTGATCACAGCCGGCCAACTCGGCGACCGCCCCGTAACTTCCTGTGAGATCGAACGCCTCAGAATCTCCATGATCTCCCTACTGCTCTTCACACCGGTCGATCTTCTGGACCGACGATCGTGGCCGCCAGTGGGGAGATCCCTTGGCCGTCGGTGGGGAGATCTGGTGGCCATCAGCGGGGAATTATCTGGCCGCCAATGGGGATCTTTCCGTGGTCGCCAACACAGGGTGCCTACATCGCCTCTTCAGGGGTAAGCGGCCGGCCCGCGCTCTGCTTCGGGCGGGTTGGAGAGGGGACACACGGATGACATCGCGTAGGGAGACTGGATCTCCGCCGTCCGCGTCAGGCGGCGGTACCGCCCAGCGGGCCCGTGGGGAAGCCGCTCGGGTGGGACAGGAGGCGGCCCAGGCCGGTGGACAAGTCGCGCACGAGGCCGCCGAGCAGGGCAGGAACGTCGCGTCGGAGACCCGGCGGCAGGCGTACGGCCTGGCGCGAAACGCCTCTGCCCAGGCCAGATCGCAGGCGCGACAGCAACAGAAACGCGCCGCCGACAATCTGCGTGCGTTGGGTACCGAGTTGCGGTCGATGGCTGACCGGGGCGATCAGGGTGGCCCGGGTGCGCTGGTGGTTCGCCGGGGCGCGGACGTAGTCGAGCGAGCCGCGGGCTGGCTCGACGCTCGACAACCCGGCGACATGGTCCGAGATGCGCGCGAGTACGCCAGCCGGCACCCCGGCACGTTCCTCGCGGGCGCGGCTCTGGCTGGTCTACTCGCCGGCCGGCTGACTCGCGCCCTTACCGCCGGGGGCGACGGGGCTGGACGGGAAGCCGGAGAAGCACCGGCAGGGCAGGCGGACGCGCCGGCTGCGACGCCGCTTCATGCGCCGTCTCCGCACACCGGCGCGGCTGTCCGGCACGGTCCGAGCGGCACCGAGGTGGGTCCGTGAGCACGTCACCCCCGAGCGCTTCCGGCGGACCGGACAAGACCCAGGCGTCCGTCGGTCAGCTGCTCGCCGATGCCAGCCGCAACTTCTCGCTGCTGATGCGGCAGGAGGTGGACCTGGCGAAGGCCGAACTGCGTGAGGAAGCGCGCACCTTCGGCACCGGGGCGGGGCTGTTCGCCGCTGCCGCGCTCGCGGCCCTGCTGGCCCTGCTGTTCGTGTCGCACGCGCTGTGGTGGGGCCTGTCGAACGTGATGGACCAGGGTTGGGCGGCGTTGATCGTAGCCGTCCTGTGGGCCCTGGTCTGCGGCGTACTCGCCTCGCGAGCCCGCACACAGTTGCGCAGGATACGGACGCTGGCGCGCACCAAGCGGACGGCGCAAGAGATACCGGATGCGGTCAGGGGCCGCTGACAGGAGGGAGAGCCATCATGTCGAACGACCCGGACAGGATCCGGCACGACATCGAGACCACCAGAGCCGACCTGAGAGATGACGTCAACGCTCTCGCCTACAAGGCCAACCCCCGCCGCATCGCCGCGGACCAAACAACGCGCGCCCGCGGCCGACTCAGCCGAGCTGTCGACAGGGTCATGGGAACCGCAAGACACACCAGGGCAAACGCCGTCCGTCAAAGCTCGGCGGTTCGTCACCGCCTGTCCAATACGGCCCACCACGGCGCAGAGGCAGCCACGGGTGCGGCACGCCAGGCATCAGACGCGGTTTCCGGAATGACCCATCGCAGTGCAGAGGTAATGACAGGCGCGGCGCACCGGACATCGGACGCCCTGACCGCCGCAGGGCACCGCGCGCAGACACTGACCGACGCCTCCCGCGAGCGCGCGCAAGGCAACCCGCTTGCCGCAGGACTCATCGCCTTCGGAGCCGGTCTGCTCGCCGCCTCACTCGTCCCGCCCAGCAGGAAGGAACGCGACCTCGCCGAACGGGCACAACACGAGGTCGAGGAACACTCCGGCCAGGTCAAACAACAAGCCGCAACAATGATGCACCAGGCGCAGGACAACCTCCGAGAACCCGCGCAGCAGGCGTCAGAGGCGGTCAGGTTTACAGCAGCAGAAGGCACCGCAGCGGTACGCGACACCGGCAGAGACCAAGCCAGGCGCGTGCGGGACGACGCTCGAGACGCCCCGTGAAGGCTGTAGATCCGCAGCCTTGTCCGCCCATCGCCGTCGTAGCTCTCCCACTGTGGCCCGAGCGTCGGCACGCTGCACAGCGCGGGTGCCGTGACCTTGATGCGATCACCATTCACGCCGATGAATTATCACTCATCGAACATCTCCGACAGAGGTAATGGAAGCATGAGAACGAGGAAGAATCGGTAGCTACTGCTGGCACGCCGCCGTACCCTTTGGTCGCTGACAGCAGCGGCAGTCATCGCAGGAGCGGCCGGCGCCGCCACGATGCGGCGGCACCGAGCCCCCGACGATGGCGACCCAAAAGAGCTGGGAGACCGCACCCGGCTGTCCTTCCCGGTCACCTCGCTGGTGTCGTCGGCGACCGGAGTCGTGGTCTCCGGACCCGGCGGGGCGGTGCGCTGCGACCGCGTCGTCGTCACGGTGCCGCCTGCGCTGACGGGCCGCCTGCATTGCGAGCCTCGCCGCGCTCAACCTGGCCCGCCTCACCCGGTCGACACGAATCCAGCGTGAGATCGCCGCCGTCGACCGTCAGCTCGCGGCGTTTCCCACTGAGCCCGGAGTACAGCAGTTGCACGCCGCTCTGGCCGGGTCTACGGCGACGGCATGACCGGCGAGCGCAAGCCCGGCGACAGCGTCGATGTCGCCTTCGTCGGCCGGGCCAACATCGACCTGACCATCCACGTACCGCACCGTGCCCGACCGGGCCGCACCAGCATCGGCTCATCCCTGACCGTCAGCGCCGGTGGGAAGAGTCTCAACCAGGCCATCGCTGCCGTCCGCTGCGGCGGACGCGCTGCGCTGATCGCCAACGTCGGCGCCGACGCCTGGGGCCACCAGATTACGGCGACCCTTACCGACGTTGGTGTCGACACCCGCCACGTCCGGCTCATCCCCCACGCCACCACCGGAACGGCCGTCATCGAGGTCACCCCCGACGGCGAAAGCTACATCACCCTCGCCCTCTCCTCCGCCACCGAACTCACCACCCACGACATCCACCACGCCACCTCCGACCTCACCACGGAAGCAGTGATCGTGCAGCTCGACCTACCACCCGAACCCGTGACCACGCTGCTGCGCCACCGCCGCGCGCCGATCGTCATCGGCAACCTCGTCCCCCACCCCAACCTCGAC
>NZ_SMKD01000211.1 GCF_004348595.1 Micromonospora sp. KC723 | reverse complement strand
GCGCAAGACCGCCCTGACCGCCATCACCCTCACCGCCACCGCCGGCGGCATCGCCGCCCCCGCGCTGGCCGCCCACGCCGCCCCCACCGACAAGCCCGTGCAGACCGAGCGCAGGCCCGGCGGCGAACGACAGCTCAAGGTCGACTACGAGGCCCAGCCCAACTTCTACTACTGCGGCCCCGCCGCCGCCCGTAACGCCCTGTCCGTGCAGGGCAAGGACATCAACGTCGACGACATGGCCAAGATCATGGGCACCACCGAGAACGGCACCAACAGCATCAACGACATCACCCCCGTCCTGAACAAGGAAACCGGCAAGGACGCCTACCACAGCGTCGAGATCAAGACGCCGAAGGCCGACGACAAGCAGACCGACACGATGCGCGCCGACATCGTCGCCGCCATCGATGACGGCCGGGGCGTCGTGGTCAACATCGCCGGCACCGCCACCGACACCGACGGCGGCGTGCACTCCTTCGAAGGCGGGCACTACATCAGCGTCACCGGCTACCGCGACGGCGGGAAGATCGTGACCATCGCTGACTCGGCCAACCCGGCCACGGCCAGCTACCAGATCGACATCGGCACCCTCGCCGACTGGGCCGCCACCCGCGGCTACTCCCACTGACCCACCCACCCGAGAGGCCGACCCCATCCGGGGTCGGCCTCTCGGCGTACCCGGCGTCTCAGCCGCCCGAGTCGGCCAGCTCGGCGCCCTCGGGGACGGTGTCGTCGTCCCGGCTGGCCAGCCAGCCGTCGGGCAGGAAGACCTTGCCCGGGGAGTTGGTCCGCCCACGCGGTTGGCCCAGCGCCTCCACCGGGAACGGCACGGTCGGGTCGAGCTTGCCGAGCAGGTCGTCGAGCTGGGCCAGGCTCTCGACCATCGCCAACTCCCGGCGCAGCTCGCCGCCGACCGGGAAGCCCTTCAGGTACCACGCGACGTGTTTGCGGAAGTCGGTGCAGCCGTCCCGCTCGCCGCGGGCCGGGGTGCGTGCCCCGGCGCGGAACTGGTCGACCAGCAACTCGGCGTGGCGGCGCATGGTCACCGCGACCTCCCCGAGGGCGGGCAGCCGTCGCTCGGGGCGGCCGTCGAACGCGGCCTCCAGGTCGGCGAAGAGCCACGGCCGGCCCAGGCAGCCACGGCCGATCACCACCCCGTCGACGTTGGTGTGCGCGACCATCCGCAGCGCGTCGTCGGCCTCCCAGATGTCGCCGTTGCCGAGCACCGGCACGTCGAGGGCCTGCTTGAGGGTGGCGATGGCATCCCAGTCGGCGGTGCCCGAGTACCGCTGGGCGGCCGTACGCCCGTGCAGGGCGACCGCCACCACACCGGCGTCCTGCGCGGCGAGCCCCGCCTCGACGTACGTCAGGTGGTCGTCGTCGATGCCCTTGCGCATCTTCACGGTCACCGGCACCCCCGCGGGCGACGCCGCGTCCACGGCGGCCCGCACCAGCCGGGCGAAGAGCCGCCGCCGCCAGGGCAGCGCCGAGCCGCCGCCCCTGCGGGTCACCTTCGGCACCGGGCAGCCGAAGTTCAGGTCGATGTGGTCGGCGAGGTCCCTCTCCACCACGATCCGCACGGCGGCGGCGGTGACCTCCGGGTCGGTGCCGTAGAGCTGCAGGCTGCGCGGCTGCTCGTCGGCGCCGAAGGCGATCATGCGGAGCGTCTTCGGGTTCCGCTCGACCAGCGCGACCGTGGTGATCATCTCGCAGACGTAGATGCCACCGCCCTGCTCGCGGCAGAGCTGCCGGAAGCCGACGTTGGTGATGCCGGCCATCGGGGCGAGCACCACCGGCGGCCACACCTGGTGCCGCCCGAGGGTGAGCGGGCGGCGGACGACGGGAGCGGCGGGACTGGTCACGTACCCAAGAATCCCACGCCCGCGACGGTGGCCCGGCCGCCGGGTAACCGGCCGACGCCGCGATGGTGAACGAACTCGCACTGCGACGGCGACCGGCGTGCGGTCAGTACGTGTCAGGATTGGACAGGATCAGGCCGGAGACGTCCACGATGACCGACGTGGCGGCGTTCACCCAGATGGTGAAGCAGTAGTGACGACCATCGAGGGCGCGCAGCTGCACCTCTGCCAGGTTGGACAGGATTTGGTTGGGCCCCCACCAGTTCAGCGATGACGTCGACGGCCGCCCGGAGATCGATGCGGGGTAGGCGCTCAGCACGCCTGCCGAGACGGTGCCGGCCACGGTCAGGTTGACGTAGACGCCCACGGCCCGACCGGTCGACGCCACCGACAGGTTGCTCAACGACAGGTGGATGAAGCTGTTCGCCCGCAGCCTGCCGGTGCTGTCGACACTGCTCCGCCCGGCCGCGATGTACTGGTCGTAGATGGTCGACGACGGCACGGCCCGGGTGTCCAGGATCCGCTTGGGCTGGATCGCCACCGTCCGGTTCGCCCACCGGGAGGTGCTCACGTACTGCTTGGTACCGGCCTTGCCGCCGATCACCAGGTCACCCTCGTGGGTGTAAGCGAGCGAGCCGGTGGGCAGATCCGTAGGCACATCCTGGTCGAAGACGGGCATAATCTGCAGTGCCGGCCGGCCGGCCGGCGGGTTCAGCGCCAGGGTGGGGCTGGCCGAGGAGCCACCGACCAGCACCGTTTCCGCCGTGCCGGCGTCGTTGTTGACCGCACCCATGATCACCGGATCGCCGGCGGCGGCGCTGGCCGGCGAGGCGACGACTGCCGCCGCGCCGACGCCGACGCCCGCAACCACTCCGCTTCTGATGATCTGCCGGCGGGTCGTCGCCGCGCTCGTCTCGTCCGTGGTCATGCTGTTCTCCTCGGTCCCGTGGTCACGCACCGGCCTGCACCGCTCGCTTGCCCCGCTCTGCGTTTTCCTTGATCACCTGAACCCGCACCCCGTCGCCGCCGGAGAGGGTCTTCGGGTTGTTGATGACGGCGGACTCAGGATGGAACACCAGGAGCCCGGTCACGTCGAGGATCACCGCCGCAGCACTCTTCTGCACGTAGATCGCCACGACGTCCTCGTAGTACTCGCCGGCGGCAGTCTCGTAGGCACCGAGCTGGGTGATCACGCCGTTGGAGAGGAGTTGCCCCGGGCCGAACCAGTTGATGGTGGACGCGTTCGGGAGATCGCCCCGGCCGAAGACGGTGGCGAAGCCGCCCTTCTCGGTCTTGGCGACCGTGATGTTGCCGATCATGCCGTCGCCGTAGTTCACGATGTCCCGCAGGTGGACCACCAGAAAGGTGTCGGCGGTCGCCCGGCCCTGCGAATCGATCCGCCCGCCGCCCTCCAGCAGCCGGGCCCGACCGGCCGGACTACGGGTGTCGAGAACGCGGGTCGGCGGGATCGGCACCAGCATAGTGGCGTTGGCGGTGGTGAGCGCCTCGTGCTTCCGGTGCTGCCCTGACTGATCGATGATCACGCCGAGGCCAGCGGTCGTGGGGTAGACACCCCCGGTGACGGTCCGCGTCACCTCCTGCCGCTTCAGGTGCAGACTCGCACCCGCGTCGTTCTGTAGTACGAGCGTTGCCGCTCCGTCCGGCGCCGCGTTGGTGATGGTGGTGCACCAGCCCTCATTGACCTGGCCGATGCTGACCGGGTCACCGGTGTCGGCGCTGGCCTGAGCGGCGTTGACGGCACTCACGGCGGTGGCGGCGACGGCCGCGCCACCGGTGACGGCGGCGCGGCGGATCAGGCTGCGACGCGACGCGGACCGGTCAGAGGCTGACGAACTCATCTCGTTCCCCCGTGGGATACGTGGAAGGGCTGGGACTGGTGGTCACGGGCAGCCGTGACCGGTAGAGCGCGGAAAACACCAGATCCGCCTACGCCTGGCCGGACACGATCTGGCTGGGATGACCGACCAACAGGCTCGTCAGGTCCACGATCACGTGCGTCGGCGAAGACGTCGCCTGGATCGTGATCACATTTCGGAAGGCACCACTGGCGCCCAGCCTGGTGAAGAGGAAGTTGGAGAGGATCTGACCGGACGTCCACCAGTTCACCGTGGAAGCCGTGGGCTTCGTGCCGCCACCCCAGACGGTGAGGAAACCGGGACCGGTCATGCCGACAACGGTGACATTGCCCTTCATGGCGTAGCCGTTCTGCACGTACTCGTCCAGGGCCACCACGATCGGACCGCCCGGCTTCAGCTTGCCAGTCGCCGGGTCGAGGTTGGCGCCGCCGGCGACGATCCGACGGCGGAGGTCCGGATCTCGGGTGTCCAGCACGCGCACCGGCCTCATGGCCACCGACATGGTCGCCCATTCCGAGGTCCACGCCCAACCGTTCGTAGCACCATCATCACTGTCGGTGCCCGCGCGAACAAACAGGTCACCCTGGTCATCGACGGCCAGCGTGCCCACCTCGGATTCGAGCACCTGCGGATACAGGTTCGAGCTCGGCGCCAGCCGCAACGCCACTCCCTCGGTGTTGTTCAGCGAAAGCGCGGCGATGCCCTCGCTGGCGTTCAGCGTGGTGGTCTGGACGCCAGCGTCATTGGTCGTACCCATGATCAGGCTGTCGCCCGGCGCGGCCTGTGCGGCGGCGGGTAGGCCCCCGGCGGCGGCGACACCCGCGCCGGCCGTGGTGGTGGCGACCGTGGCGGCGCGGCGTAGCAGTCGCCGCCGCTGCGGGTCGTGGTCATGTGGCGACTGGGTCATGCGGACACCCCCGTGATGAGATCAACGCCGGGAATGCTCGCACGAGATCACGCACCGCTCAACCACCGGTCGGGCAACGGACGGCGGCCGACACGGCGACGGCCCCCGCCCCGCTCGCGCGGGAACGGGGGCGCCGGTGATCCGAGCTCAGCAGCCGGGCAGGCGCTCGATCAGGTACCGCTCGACCTGGTCCAGGGCGACCCGCTCCTGGGCCATGGTGTCCCGGTTGCGCACCGTCACCGCGTCGTCGTCGAGGGTGTCGAAGTCGACGGTGACGCAGAACGGGGTGCCGATCTCGTCCTGCCGACGGTAGCGGCGGCCGATCGCCTGCGAGTCGTCGAACTCCACCACCCAGCGCTTGCGCAGCTGCGCGGCCAGCCCCTTCGCCTTCGGCGAGAGCGCCTCGTTGCGGGACAGCGGCAGCACCGCCACCTTGACCGGGGCCAGGCGTGGGTCGAAGCGCATCACCGTGCGCTTGTCCACCCCGCCCTTGGTGTTGGGGGCCTCGTCCTCGTCGTACGCCTCCAGCAGGAAGGCCAGCACCGCGCGGGTGAGGCCGGCGGCCGGCTCGATGACGTACGGCGTCCAGCGCTCGTTCTTCGTCTGGTCGAAGTACGACAGGTCGACGCCCGAGTGCTTGCTGTGCGTGGACAGGTCGAAGTCGGTGCGGTTGGCCACGCCCTCCAGCTCGGCGAACTCGCTGCCGCCGAACTGGAACCGGTACTCGATGTCGACGGTGCGCTTGGAGTAGTGGGAGAGCTTCTCCTTCGGGTGCTCGTAGAAGCGCATGTTCTCCGCCGACAGGCCCAGGTCGAGGTACCAGTTCCAGCGCTCCTGAAGCCAGTACTCGTGCCACTGCTCGTCGGAGCCGGGCTCGACGAAGAACTCCATCTCCATCTGCTCGAACTCTCGGGTGCGGAAGATGAAGTTGCCCGGGGTGATCTCGTTGCGGAACGACTTGCCGGTCTGCGCGATGCCGAACGGCGGCTTCTTGCGCGCGGCGGTCGCCACGTTGTTGTAGTTGACGAAGATGCCCTGGGCGGTCTCCGGGCGCAGGTAGTGCAGGCCCTCGTCGCTCTCCACCGGGCCGAGGTATGTCTTCATCAGGCCGTTGAACATCCTCGGCTCGGTGAAGGTGCCCTTGTTGCCGCAGTTCGGGCAGTTCAGCTCCGACAGCGAGGTCAGCGGCTTGCCGTGCTTCTCGGCGTACGCCTCCTCCAGGTGGTCGGCGCGGAACCGCTTGTGGCAGGACTGGCACTCGGTCAGCGGGTCGACGAACTCGGCGAGATGACCGCTGGCCTCCCAGACCTTACGGGCCAGGATGACCGCCGAGTCCAGACCGACGACGTCGTCGCGCTGCTGGACCATGCTCTTCCACCACTGCCGGCGGACGTTCTCCTTGAGCTCCACGCCGAGCGGACCGTAGTCCCACGCCGACCGGGTGCCTCCGTAGATCTCGCTGGAGGGGAAGACGAAGCCTCGACGCTTGGCGAGGCTGACGACGGCGTCGATACGGTCGGCTGGCATGTTTCCTCCTACGCCGGCTGGCGGTCGGCGGGGACGTGAGGTGGATGGACCGGAACAGTTCGGGACAACGGTACGACCAGCGGCATCCCGAACCCAGGAGAATACCGGGGCCGGATCAGTTGACCCCGCAGACCTCCAGTCCGGCGGTCTGTTGGTCGGGGGCCAGGGTCACCGTCTGGGTCTCCTGCCCGCCGCCGCTGAAGGTCACCTCCACCGGCACGGTGAGGGTGTTCGGGTCGACGGCACCGACCCGGTACGCCGCCACCGCCGGCTCGTCGGTCACCCGGCGGACGAACTGCGCCCGTGACTCGCGCCGCTGGACCGCGTCGCAGAGCGTGTCGTACGCCTTGCCGTACTCCCTGCGCACCAGCGCGCCGTAGTACTCGTCGGTGATCGCCTGACCCTGCTCCTCGGTGGCCCGGATGCTGCTCACGCTCAGCGCGACCAGAGCGGTGCCGCCTCCGCCGCAGCAGATCAGCAACGCGAGCGCACCGGCGCCGAGCCCCAGCCAGAGCCGCCTGCGGCCACCCTCGGTGGGGGGGCGGCGAAGGGCGGGGCGACCCCGGGGCCGGAC
>NZ_SMKD01000210.1 GCF_004348595.1 Micromonospora sp. KC723 | reverse complement strand
CTCCGGCCCCCTCGGCCGCCGCCCGTGCCGCCAGCGTGCTGCGCGGCAACCCCGGTGCCGTCCAGGGCGGCACCGGAGAGGCGTACCAGGCGGTCCGGACGAAGGTTGACGCGAACGGCGCGTCACACACCCGCTACACCCGTACCTACCGGGGTCTGCGCGTCCGCGGCGGTGACTTCGTCCTCCACACCTCGCCCAACGGCGCCTACGCGGGCTCCTCGGTCGGTCTCGCCGCCCCGCTCACCCTGACCACCACCCCCCGGCTGACGGTGACGAGGGCCAGAGTGATCGCCCGGCAGCAGTTCAAGGGCAAGCTGGAGAGCGTCGGCGCCCCGGAACTCTTCGTGGACGCGAGCAGCGGCACGGGTCGCCTCGCCTACGAGACGGTGCTCACCGGCTGGCACACCGACGGGCAGACCCCGTCCCGCTTCCACGTCATCACCGACGCGGTCAGCGGCAAGGTGATCGGCAGCTACGACGAGATCGAGATGATCGCCGGCACCGGCCAGAGCGTCTACTCCGGCACGGTCGGCATCGACACCACGCTCTCCGGCAGCCTGTACTCGCTGGTCGACCCGGTACGCGGCAACGGCTCGACCTGCGACATGAACAACACCACGTCGACCTGCACCACGTTCACCAACTCCGACAACACCTGGGGTGACACCAACCCCCGCCAGAAGGCGGCGGTGGACGCGCACTTCGGCGCCGCCACGACGTTCGACTACTTCAAGACCGTGCACGGCCGCAACGGCATCTTCGGCGACGGCCGGGGAGTTCCCAGCCGGGTGCACTACGGCAACAACTTCAACAACGCCTTCTGGGACGGCGCCCGGATGACGTACGGCGACGGCGTCGGCAACGCCCGACCGCTGGTGGCGCTCGACGTGGCCGCCCACGAGATGAGCCACGGCATCACCGACAACGTGGTGCCCGGCGGTCTGACCTACTCCGGTGAGTCCGGCGGCATCAACGAGGCCACCAGCGACATCTTCGGCACGATGGTCGAGTTCTACGCCAACACCGCCGCCGATCCCGGTGACTACCAGATCGGCGAGAAGATCAACATCAACGGCGACGGCACGCCGCTGCGCTACATGTACAACCCGTCGCTGGACGGCTCGTCCGACAGTTGCTGGAGCACCGGCACCAGGAACAAGGACGTGCACTACTCCTCCGGCGTGGCCAACCACTTCTTCTTCAACCTGGCCGAGGGCACCGGCGCCACCCCGTACGGCACCTCGCCGGTCTGCGGTTCCGCCCCGGCGGTGACCGGCATCGGGCGGGCCAGGGCGGAGAAGATCTGGTTCCGGGCGCTCGACGTGTACTTCACGTCGAACACCGCGTACGTCAACACCACCACCCCGTCGAACACCGCGCGCGCCTACACGCTGCGTGCGGCCACCGACCTGTACGGCAGCTGCTCCACCGAGTACCGGGCCGTCCAGGCCGCGTGGACCGCCGTGAACGTCGCGGGCAACGACGCCCCCTGTTCCAGCGGCAACGACTTCTCCGTCTCGCTCTCCCCGACCTCCGGTTCGGTTGACCCGGGCAACTCGGTCAGCACCACCGTCGGCACCACGATCACCAGCGGTAACGCGCAGACCGTGACGTTGTCGGCCAGCGGCCTGCCGGCCGGCACGACCGCGTCGTTCAGCCCGTCGTCGGTGAGCGCCGGCAGCTCGTCCGTGCTCACCATCACCACCACGGCGAGCACCCCGGCCGGCACCTACACGGTGACCGTCACCGGCTCCGGCACCGCCACCCGGACGGCGACGTACACCCTGACCGTCAACGGGGCCGGTGGCTGCGCCGGCGCGGGGCAGAAGCTCGGCAACCCCGGCTTCGAGTCGGGCACCATCCCGTGGGCCTCCACCTCGGGCGTGATCGGCACGTTCGCCGGGCAGCCGGCCCGCACCGGCGGGACCCGGAACGCCTGGCTGAACGGGTACGGCAGCACCCGCACCGACACGCTCTCCCAGGCGGTGAGCCTGCCGGCCGGCTGCACGTCGTACCAGTTCAGCTTCTGGCTGCACGTCGACTCGGCGGAGACCGCCGGCAGCGCGTACGACACGCTGAAGGTGCAGGTGCTCAACTCCTCCGGCAGGGTGCTGGCGACCCTGGCCACCTACTCGAACCTGGACAAGGCCACCGGGTACGCGCAGAGGTCCTTCTCGCTGGCCCCGTACGCCGGCCAGACCGTCACCCTGAAGTTCTCCGGGGTGGAGGACGCCTCACTCCAGACGTCCTTCGTGGTCGACGACACCGCGGTCGACGTCGCCTAGGCTGACCTGGTTGTCGGCGGGCCCGGCGGCCACCCCTCGCGGGTGGCTGCCGGGCCCGCGTCGCTATGGTCGCTCGACGGGGTCGGTGCGAAGGGGTGGTGGCGGTGTCGGAGGCGGAGCTGACCGTCGAGGTGACCGGCGCGGTGGCGACGGTGACGATCCACCATCCGGCGCGCCGCAACGCGATGACCCCGGCCATGTGGCGGCAGTTGCCGGTGCTGCTGGACGGCCTGGAGGCCGACCCGTCGGTGCGGGCGTTGGTCCTGACCGGGGCCGGTGGCACCTTCTGCGCGGGAGCCGACCTGGGTGATCTGGACGAACTGCTCGACGCGGGCGACCACAGCATCGCGGTGGCCGCCGAGGAACGGCTGGCCGCGTTCGCCAAGCCGACCGTCGCCGCCGTGCGGGGTGCCTGCGTCGGCGGCGGCTGTCAACTCGCGGTCGCCTGCGACCTGCGGTTCGCCGCCGAGGACGCCCGGTTCGGCGTGCCGCCGGCCCGGCTCGGTCTGGTCTACCCGGCGCCGACCACCCGCCGGCTCACCCGCCTGGTCGGCCCGTCGACCGCGAAGTTCCTGCTCTTCACCGCCGAGCTGGTCGACGCCGAGCGTGCGCTGCGGGTCGGGCTCGTCGACGAGGTGCTGCCGGCCGACGCGCTCACCGCCCGGGTCGACGCCGTCACCGCCGCCATCGTCGAGCGCTCCCAGCTCAGCGTCGTGGCGGCGAAGGAGATCGTCGACGACCGGGCCGGGCCGGCCCGGGTCGCCTGGTGGCACCGGAAGGTACGGGCCAGCGGCGAGGCCCGCGAGGGGGTCGCCGCCCACCACGAGCGACGAGCACCCGACTTCACCTGGTCACCGCCGGGCCGACACTGATCGCCCCTCCGACCGGCCCGCCGCCCACGGCGTGCCCGCTGCGAGCCTGCCGCCGGTCGTGAACCGTACTCAGGCCCCTGGCGTGACCAGGGCGTCGGTCGCTTCGACGGAGCAAATCCGCCCAGGCCGGACCGGCGAAGCGGGCGGGGCCGGCGGGCGCCGCGCTCGGATTCGTATCCCCTGCACTGCCCCCTGTGCCCGCCGGCCGGTCCGTCACCGCACGGCGAGCGACACCGAACACCGTGGCCGGCTCCCGAGTGACTGGTTGACCTTGCGCGATCACGGTAGGTCGATGTGGGAGACGGGAGCAACGTATTTGGATCCGGTTTCCGCCCGGTGGGGCCGTCGCTGTCGTCCGGTGCGGCGTGCGGCGCGCGCCGTCGCCAACGGCCGGTTGATCCGCTCGGCCATCTGGGTGATCAGCTCGCTGTCCAGCAGTGGCCGGTTGACCTCGGCGGCGACGGAGAGGGCCGGCCCGGAGACCGAGCGCCAGATCGCGGTGAGCCCGGCACCGAGGCCGACCAGCGCGACGGCCGCCCGGGTGGTCGGTGAGCCGGCCGCCGCGGCGGCACTCACCCCGACGACCGCGCCGAGCACCACCAGCAGGGGTACGAGCACCGGCCAGAAGATCCCCCGCGCCGCCTGGACCACGAGTTTCCGGTCCCGGATGATCAGGTTGCGGGCGACCACCGCCCAGTTCTCCTCGTCGAGCAGGTCCTTCGGGTGCAGTCCGCCGGTGAGCACGCCCCGCCACAGGTCACCCTGGTTGCGCAGCTCCCGGGCCAGCTCCGCGGTTCCCGGCTCGGCCGGGTCGCCGACGGTGGCCCGGGTGACCGCGGTCGCCCAGGTCCGCAGCGAGCGCCGCACCACCGCCGCCGAGTACGGCGGCAGCACGCTGGCCAGCTCGTCCAGCCAGCGGCTGATCTCGACGTGCCGGCCACCGAAGCGGTGCACCAGCCGGTCGGCGTCGCCCTGCCGTACGGTGTCGGCCAGCGAGCGACCCAGCCGGTACGCCAGCCCCACCCGGTGGTTGGTGGCCATCGCCCAACGCAACACGTCCACGTTCAACTCGTCCAGGGCGAGCAGCAGCGGGTCGCCACCGACCTGGGCGCGGGCGGCGGTGGTGGCCGGGCCGGGCCGGCCGGTGGCGGTCAGCTCGGCGATCTGGGCCAGGGCGACCTCCACCCCGTCCAGGTACATCCGCATCCGGTGCCGGCCGGACATCTCGGTGAGGTTGGAGAGTTTGGCGGGGGCGGTGACCGGTGTGGCGTCCGGGCCGGTCAGGTCGGCGGTCTGCGCGTGGTGGTAGGCGTCGGCCATCCACCAGCCCAGCCGCAGCGCGGTGACGATGCACGCCCGTTCGTCGCGGAGCAGCCCGTACGCGTCGTCGCGCCTGTCCTCGGCGACGCCCGCGACCTCTTCGGCGTACCGGTGCACTGGCGACACCCTTGGCGACCTCCCGTGCCGGACCGGCGTCGACGGACGTGAGTCCAGGGTAGATCCGCAGCTGGGGCGATTTGCCCGAATCGGCGAACGGGTGGTCGACGGCCCGTTCGCTCAGCGGTCCGGCGGCGGCAGGCAGCGCCGTTGCCGGTCCGAGTCCGGCCAGACGTACTCCAGGTCGGGTGGGACGTCGCCGAACAGCGGCCGGTAGTACTCCGGGTCCTTGCGCAGCAACGACGAGCGGTGACTGCGGTGCAGGTCCTCCCGGCCCAGCCAGGGCGGCAGCTCACCGGCCTCGGCCAGCTCCGCCTGGCCACGCACGGCGGTGAGACCGCAGGCGGCCGCCAGTTCGCCGACCAGGCTGCCGGCGCAGGTGTCCGCCCGGCCCGGCGCGCACCAGACAGCGCACACGTCCAGCCCGTACCGGGTCAGCGCCTCCTCGTAGCCGGCCCACATCCGTACCGCGGGGTGGTGCCGCCAGCCGTAGTCCGGCCGGGTCAACCCGCGCAGCACCTGGAGCGTCTCCACCCGCTGCTTGCCCAGCCGCCGCTGGTCCAGCGTCCGGGCGCTGGCCAGGAAGTCCGGGTACGGGAGGAACGTCTGCATGGCGATGCTCTACCCGCCGCCGGGCGCGACATGCCTCCATGATCGACGGGGCTGCGCGCACCGCGAGCGGCTGACTACCATCCGGGGATGGCGGAGCCCCAGCACGACCGCGCCCGCCGTCCCGCCGGGTTGCGGCTGTGGCGCGGCAACGACCACCGCCGGCACTACGTGATCTGCGGTCAGGACCCGCTCTCGTACTGGGTGACCCGGGCCCTGCTCGCCCCGGAGCTGACCGCCGGCCGGGTACGCATCACCCTGATCGTGCCGGAGCGCGGCCGCAGTGACGGGCCCGACGGCCGGGAACTGGACGGCGTGCAGGTCGTCCGGGCCGACCGGTTGGACGAGGCGACGTTCCGCCGGGCCGGCCTGCTCGGGGCGGCCGGGCTCGCCCTGCTGCACCAGGACGACGTCGGCAACATGCACGCCGCGCTCTGCGCCCAGGAGGTGGAGCCCCGGCTGCGCCTGGTGGTCCGGATGTTCAACACCAGCCTCGCCAACGGCCTGCGCGAGCTCTTCCCCGACTCGGCGGTGCTCTCCGACGCCTCGATCGCGGCACCGGCGTTCGTAGCCGCCGCGCTCGGCGAGGTCGCACCCACCCACTTCCGGCACGCCGGCCGCACCCTCTACGTGGCCGAGCGTGACGACGTACGCCCGACCGACGTGGTCTGCGGGTTGGCCGTCACCGCCGACCCGGACCTGGTCCGGGTGCTGCCCGCCGACGAGCAGTCGGCCGACGTGGTACTCGCCGAGGCGACCGGGCAGCCGGCCGGGACGGAGCTGGCCGCCCGCCGACTGGTCCGCGCGCGTCGCCGGCGGCAGCCGCTGGCCGTACTGCTGCGGGCGGTCCGCAGCTTCGCCACCCGGAAGATCGGCATCGCGGTGATCCTGCTGTTGGCGGTGATCGCCGGACTGGGCTGGCTGAACGCCCGCGCGACGGAGGTGAGTTGGGCGGAGGCGATCTACCTGACCCTGGTCACCACCCTCAGCGGGCAGGACCCGGACGTCACCAAGCCGGCCGCCGCCCAGATCATGCAGGTGGTGCTCAACCTCGCCGGGCTGGCGCTGATCCCGCTGATCACCGCCGTGGTGGTCGACGGGATCGTCAACGCCCGGCTGGCCCTGCACTCGGGACGGATCCAGCCGGACCGTGCCGGGCACGTCGTGGTGGTGGGCCTGGGCAACATCGGTACCCGGGTGATGGCCCAGCTACGCGACTTCGGCGTCGAGGTGGTGGCGATCGACCGCAACGCCGACGCGCGCGGGGCGTCGCTGGCCCGGCGGCTCGGCGTACCGATGATCGTCGGGGACGCCGCCAGGGAGGAGACGCTGCGCTCCGCGTCGGTCGAACAATGCCAGGCGCTGGTCGTGGTCTCGACCGACGACGGGGCCAACCTGCGCGCCGCGTTGACCGCCCGTGGGCTCAATCCGGAGCTGCGGGTGGTGCTGCGGCTCTTCGACGGCGACTTCGCCGAACGCATCCAGAAGGCGTTCGGTATCGGCATCTCGCGCAGCGTGTCGTACCTGGCCGCGCCCGCGTTCGCCGCCGCGCTGCTGGACCGGGCGGTGATCGCCACCATCCCGGTCGACCGGCACGCGCTGCTGGTGGTGGAGGTGCCGGTGGTGGCCGGCGCACCGCTGGACGGCCGCCCGCTCTCCGCCGTGGCCCGCCCCGGCGAGGTGCGTCTGCTCGCCCACACGCCGGCCGGGCAGCGGACCGACTGGACGGTCGACCCCCGGATGGTGATCTCGGCGGGGGACCGGTTGACCGTGGTGGCCCGGCGGGCGGGCCTGTCCGCCCTGCTCCGCGAGACGACACCGGCC
>NZ_SMKD01000209.1 GCF_004348595.1 Micromonospora sp. KC723 | reverse complement strand
CGGTCCGCCGACGCCACCCGACCCGGCGACAACACCCCCCGGATCATCCACACGACAGGGGCAGTAAGTCATACCGGGCCAGGCGACCGAGCAGTCCCCGGCTGGGGACGATCAAAAAGGTAACGGGCGCTTCGGCTCGGCAACCGGGGTGACGAACTGGCTGAGCCGTCCCGTCCGCAGCAGGCCATGCCGGATGGCGAACTTGGGATCGTCGCCGCGTCGCCGCTCATAGGCGTCGAGGCCGGCGATCTCGACCAGGGCAACTGTCGGGTTGGCCGCCTGACCGAGCACGTCGGCGATGTGCCCGATCCGGGCCTCCACCGCCGCCTGGGGCCGGCGTCCGACCCGGTCAAGGTCGGCGCGGATCGTCGGTGCCGCCAGACGCCGAATCCCGACCGTGACCGCGCCAAGGTCGATCCTTACCCCGACCTCGTCAAACTGCTCGGCACGGGGCAGCGGGACACCGAGACGGGTGGCGATTCGGTCGAGGGCGTATTGCGTGGCACGGTCAGTGTCGGTGAGCAGCTCGATGTCCAGGCGCGGCCCGACGATCTCACCGAGATAGGCGGCCGAAACCCGGCTCTCGCTGATGCCACCGAGGCCTTTGTACACGGTGCATTTTTCGCGGGGCAGCGGCGCGGCCGGACGAAGGTGGGGGCTCAGCTCGTTGGTGACCCAGTCCATCAGCGGCTGACGGTCGGCGACCGACAGACCGGCGCTGACCTTCTCAGCCGACAGCATGCCGGTGCTGTAGACCAGCGCAGCTGCGTCGCCGTGGCGCTGCAGGTAGTCCAGTGGCTTGTCGACCAGCTGCTGCGGGTCGGGCAGGCGATCGAGACAACCAGCTTCCTTCAGTACCCTCGCGAGGGCGTCGTCCCAGCGTGGCCCATAGCTGCTCGAGCCGTCCCTCTCAGTCACCTTGACCTGCTTGATCCGCGCCGTGCCGAAGTGACGAGAGTTCTCCAGGCCGGCCAGATACGGCACGGTCGGCGCCAGGTACACCGAGTGGCCGTGGTCGAAGGCGAGCTTGCCCCGCACGGGCATCCAGCGCCGCACGCCGTACGACAGATAGACCAGCAGCTCATCACTGGTGGGCAGGGTCTGCACGCTGACTCCGATCTTGACCGAGAACGGGGTCTGGTCCTCAATCCGCTCCGGCGGCCAGGACATGATCTCCGCGCCGTCGGCGCTCGGACAACGCAGGAACCGCAACTCGTTATGCGGGCAAGTCGCGCCCGGGCGAGACAACGTCGCCGCGATCTCCATCGGGAGCAGGCGCATGGCGCGCTGTCGATCTTCCGGCGCGGTCAGGTTGAGGTGAACCGGCGACCAGGTGAGGTGGCTGGCGTGCAGCTGGGACAGGGTCAGGGAGATCTGCTCCGGGGTGCCCTTCTGCGCGCGTACCCACGCCGCGACCAGGTTGAAGATGGCCGCCGGGTTCACCGCGCGGTATGCGAGCAGCCAGTCTTGGTCGTCGTCGCCACGTCCGGCGTACGGAAGCGTGACGACGCAGTCGGGGACGAGGGCGGTGATCGCGTCGTTGAGTGAGGCGATCGGGATGCTGGCGACGTCGCCGCCGCGCTGCGCCTGGGCGAGCCGGCGCAACGGCTCCCTCCAGCAGCCTGGGAACCGCATGAGGTGATAGGTGCGCTGGATCGGGGCTTCGGGATCGAGACGCAGGACGGTGACAGCGAGGTCGTCGTAGCGGGGTGCCATTCAGTGGTCTCCCATGTTGGTGAGTGCGCGGTACAGAGGTTGGTAGAGCGCCTGGACCAGGTGCCGATCGGTGTTGGCGCCGGTGGGTTCGAAGTACGGGGTGAGCACCTCGCGCATGCCGTGCAGTAGGCTGGTGCTGGCGTCGTCGAGGTCGGTGTCGGTGTCGCACCTGCGTGCGGTGACCGGTGCGAAGGCGGCGTCGCAGAAGTAGACCTTCGCGGCTTGGCCGCCGCGTAGAAGCCGGCCGACGACCTGCCAGATGGTTACGAGTTGGGTCCAGGCCACGCGTTGGCGTTCGTCCGTGCCGAGCTGGCTGTAGGCGACCAGGGCGTGCAGCAGCCGCCGCCACTGGCGCTGCGCGGCTCGGCGTCGCTGGCTGCCGGCACCTACGAGGCGTTCGTGTGCCGGGCAGTCGTCGTCGAGCGGGTGCGGGCGTAGTTGTTCGAGGGCGTATTGGTTGATCCGTTGGGTGACGTAGCTGAGATCCTTCGGCCGCGGATGGGGACGTACCAGGAAGAACGCGGCGCCGATGGCGGCCACGCCGTCGTTGTTGAGGATGTTGTGCCCGCGCTCGACGGCCAGGATGGGCGCGACCAGCAGCCACGCGTTATCGGTGCCGAAGTCCGCGACGTCACCGCGGCGCAGCAAGTGGCCGTCGTCCCAGCCAGTTTCCAACTCGTCGTCGCCGATGAGCAGCGCACCTGCCCCTCCCAGGAGGACTTGCGCGCGAAGTAGCTCGTTGGTGACGGTGCGGGCCTCGGCGTAACTGCCGACCAGCAGCATGACCTTCTGCCGGCCGGGCGGCAGTGCGGCTCGTTCCCGCTCCAAGCGGTTCGGTCGCCCGGGACCCGCGCCGGGCTGGGTTAGGGCTGCGACCATCTGCCGCGGGGCGCTCGCGCGTTCCTCCCCGTAGCGGCCGGACACCCAGATCGGTGTACTCCGTTCGCCTTGGTGCTGGATGTCCAGGGCGAACGTGGTCTCGGAAATGGCGGCGAGTTTTTGCGGTGACGGGCGCAGGATCGCCTCGACCGGCAGGTCGATGTGATAGCGAGGCGAGGTGCCGGCCCAACTGGTCCCGGACAACAGCAGTACGTTCGGGCCTGGCCCGTCGGCGGGAAACAGGTCTGGCAGGCCGACCAGCAGGGCCCGCCCTACGCCGGTATAGCGGAAGAATCGGAATTCGCCTAGCTGGCCATCGCGGCGGTCGGTCTCGTCTTCGACGTACTGGAAGCCCAGCACGTTGCCCATCGGGGACTCGGGCACCGCGACGGCGAGGTCGCTGGGCGGGCGGCGCACCTCGGCCGGAAGCGTGTCGAACATGTCCAGCTCGGCCGCGACTTCCGGCCAGATTGCGAGCATCAGGTTGAGCCGGTGTGCCATCACCGCTACGGCGACCGCCAGCTCCAGCCGCCACACGTTGCGGTCGAGCTCCGCGGGCGCGATCTTCCTACCTTCAATCAGCTCTCGATCGCTCAGCTCGGTCAGCCACTGCCGGACGGCGTCCTCCCGCGTCTCCTCCTCGGTGTCGGACAGCTGCGCCTCGGCCAAGTTGGCTAGACCCCTGGCGACCTCGCCGGATGCTCCCGTCGGGTCGTCGATGAAGGCGTTGAACTGCTCGCGCAGCAGCTTGTAGAGCTGATCGTTGTCCCAGCCGGGGTCGGGCCTGCGACCCTTCGCGGCGGTGTAGCCGGCCCAGTCCTGAGCAAGGCTGTTGAAGAGGGTCCAGGCGGTGAAGTAGTCGGGGTCGAGCCAGTTCAATACCGGCTTGCCGGCACGAACTCGGTCTCGCTGCAGCAACTGGTAGATGATGTCGGCTGCGGAGCGGGCCTGGTTCAGTGCCGTGGTGAACCGGCGGATCTGCCGGGAACTGACCGGCGCGCGGCCGGTCGCGCGAAGCTTCTCCGCCACCCGCGCCCCGATCTCGTCGATCCACGCTTCCTGACTGGGGCCAAGCAGCACCTGGGCGCTGGCGAACATCTCATCGAGGTTTGCCTGTACCTGGTCGGCCTCGTCGACCAAGATCAGGTCGCTGCGCCGCCACGCCGCCTCCAGGTACCGCGTCTGCTCGTGGCTCAACGGTCCGGGCACAGGGGTGTGCACAAGACTCCACGGCGTCGCGATCCACACGTTTGCAGTGACCAGCCGGCGCGCGGCCTCATGCCGCTGGCATCGATGCCACAGGGGACAGGTGCGTCGGGCCCCGTCCCGCCAGCCATGCACAGGGGCGTCCGGATCGGTCTCGATCAGGTGCTGGCAGGGCGCCTCGCGCACCTCGAGGGGGATGGGGGCGCCCCGGACGGCATCGAGCGGGCAGGCCGTGCTGACTAGGTCGAACCCGTACGGCTCGGAGGGCAGAAGCCGGCCAGGCGCCGGCGGCTGGAGCCGATGCAGCCGCTCCGCATGCCGAGTTCGGTTCTGCCCCATAACCGGCGCCGCCACCACGCCGTCGTACCAGGACAGCTCGTGCGCCATGCGTAGTGCTGCCGAGTTATCGCCGACCACGATCGTCACCCGGAGGCCATGCTGCGCCGCCCAGGTCGCCAGGATCGTCACGAGGGTGCTCTTGCCGACGCTGACCATGCCGACCATGTGCAGGATCCGGTCGATGCGAAGGGCCAGGGCGTCGCCGAAGGTATCGTCGGCCAGCCGGACCTGCAGCGTGACGTCCTGCAGGCGCTCCTCCCACCGATGAGGGGAACGCCCGGCCTGCAGATCGGCGGCGTCCATACCTCGGGCGGTCGCCACCAACTCCTGCCACGTGAGTTCGATCGGTGCCCGCGTCCGGACGGCCAGGTCATGCAAGGTCGGAGCCGGCGCGGGTGGAAGGTTGTCCGGTACCGTCACGCCGTTACCACGCGCCGTGGAACTCATGCGGTATCGGCCGGGTGCGGCGAACCGGACGCCGGTGGTGGCGAAGGGCAGGGGCTCGGTGAGTAGCTGCTCGTACCAGTCCCACCGGTTGGCCGCCACGCTGCACTGCCGGCGTACCGGTCGGCCGAGCGGGTCCAAGTGGTAACCCCGCACCGCCTCAGGAGCGGACAGGTAAGCCCGCAGCAACTCGTCCCACCCGTAGGGGCGCTGGCTGCGCCACAGCAGCGACCGCGCGTTGGCGAGACGGACCCTCGCGTCGGCTGGCGGGCTCGGCACCGCGTCCCACAGCGCCCGGTAGCCATCGAGCAACGCGGGTACCCCGCTGGCGGACTGATCGGCGGCGACTGTTTCCAGCAGATACAGGCACAGTTCGGTGTCCATCAGCCGCGACGGCGAAGGCTGGTCCCCGATTGGGTTGTAGTGGCCGCGGAGGGCGCGGGTGAAGCGGTCCCGTACCGCCTTGATCTGCCTCATGACCCCGCCTCCACACGCCGCTTCACGGCACCGATGAACTCCACCTCGGAGACCGCCACGATTCGCTGTCCCGGCCGCACCTGCGGGCACGCCTTCCGCAGTCGTGCCACGTACCGCGGGTGCGCCTTTACCTGCTCCCGGCCGATGACGACGTAGGCCCTCTCCGCCTCCGGCGACACGGTGAACAGCCGCTCTCGTAGGTGCCGGGCAAGTCGTAGCGGGTTACGCCAGGCCTTAATGTCGGCGACCCAAGGTCGTTCCTCGAAGACCGAGATGTCGCAGGCGTCAAAGTCCGGCCACAAACCGACCGGCACGCCGAGCTTCTCGATCGCGTCGGCGATGCGCAGCTCTGCACGACCCGGTGCGGTGATGAAGGTGCGCAGCTCACGCCGCAACCACCACACGCCCTCGCTGGCCGGGTGGTCCGCCCCGGCCGTCCCGGGCGCCGGGCAGGACTGGTCCTCGCAAACCCAGGTCCGGTCGTCATCCAGGGGCAGCCGAAGGCCGCCGCATCCGCCACAGGTCCGGATCACTCCGTCCGCCATCGCCTCCGGCGGCGCCTCGACGTACGCCTGACGCACCTCATCCGACAGCAGCGCCAGGTCGGGATCGGCCAACCGTGCGTCGAGCTCCAGCGCTGCGATCGCCGGCTGTCGGATCAGGAGCTCGCGGAATGCGACGTAGGACCGCGGTGCGTTGGCGGCCCGGGCCTTGTCCATCACCGCCCGCAGCAGCGCGTTCTCACGGATCTCGCCTTCGACATCCCCACGGAGGCTGCCCAGCTCCTCGCAGGCCGCCGTCGGGCGGCCATAGATCAGCAGCGACTCGTCTGGGTCGACGTCAGCGCCGATGAGGTCAATCTTCCAGTCGCCGAACGGCTCCTGCGCAAGCTGAAGCAAATCCACCACGCTTGCCGGCGCGGGCGCGTCCTGATGCCAGGCGAGCAGGGTCAGCCGGTCCAGCGCGAGCTGCAGGTTCGCCGGGTACGGCAGCCGGAATACGTCACCCGATGCGGTCTGCTGGGCGTACTCGAGGATCCCGCTGGCGAGCTGCGCAGCCACAATCTGCGGGTCGGGCAGCCACGACGGTGTGGCGGGCGAATCGATCATTCATGCACCTTCTGTGAGAGGACGACCTAGGCCTAGCCTTCTGCGCCAATCTGACTCGGTTCAACGAGTCTTTCTCGCTAAGGGAGCCTCATAGGGGTGTCGGTATGTGGCTCACGCAGGGCACGTAAGGGCGCGATATGCCAGCGACGGCTCATGACACCAACGAGCCGGATCGACCGGCGTGTACATCGTGCAGGGGAGCGGGAAGCAGGATCAGGGCGCGGAGGAACTCATCGGGACGCACGACGCCTCCTAACGTCTCGCGGGGGAGACAGAGTCAGAGCACCTTGATCGAGTCGACGAGCAGCAGCGGTGCCGTCGTCTGGCCGCCGATCTGGGTGTCGTAGCTGTACGAGCCGAGCACCGTGACGTTGGCGCGGAAGATGTCGTCCTCGACGAGGTTCGTCAGGTCCGACTCCGAGCCGGAGAACATGGTGTTGGTCTCGTAGTCGTACTCGTCCGGCATCCGCCGGTGGGCGACGTTGGCGCGGAACGTGTCCGTCCCGGTCGCCGCGTCGAACTGGGTGACCCGGCCGTACACGACGTAGTGCTTGCCGAGGTACGCGTCCGGGTTCTTGGCGATGAGCTTCCACTGCCGGGCGCTCAACGTCTTGTACGACGGCGGCTTGGGCTTCGGCCGCGGAGTGGTCTTCGTCGGCGACCGAGCGGCGGTAGTAGGAGCGGCCGTGGTGGGGGCGGCGCTGGTCGGTGCGAGGGTGCTCAGGCTGACAGACGGGACAGTGCCGACGACAGTCTTCGGCTCGTCGCTGGATGCACCGATGGCGGTGCCACCGATTGCGACGGCGATGACCAGAGCGACGCTGCCCACCGCCCAGACGCGAGCGTTGGAGCGCTTGGCGGGAGCGGCCGGACTGGTCAGCCCGGCGGGGGTGGCGTCGTCAGGCTGAATGGCGGGCGGGGGAGTTGGACCGCCGGTCGGGGTCGCTCGGCGCCACGTTGGGCTGGTTGGCGGGCTGGTCAGGCGGTATCGGCC
>NZ_SMKD01000020.1 GCF_004348595.1 Micromonospora sp. KC723 | reverse complement strand
GTTCGTCCTGAGCCAGGATCAAACTCTCCAACAAAAAATTGGAAAACATGTCCCGACAACAAAAGTGTTGCCAAAGGAATCCCCACCAACCAGACCCACCAAAAAAGCAGACCCAGCCAGCACGGGGTATCAATCATAATTGGCACTGGCTTAACAAGCACCCTGTTGAGTTCTCAAAAAACAACCACACACCCACCAGAAACCCCACACCGTGAGGCCCCAGCAGGGGCAACCACTCCACTTTACCCAACCTCGCCTGGGCGGTCAACCTCAATCCTGAGGTGATCACTTGATGCAAGGCCGACCCATGCTGACGCACGCCGTACCCGGCGGTCGTTTCTGGCGTGGGAAGCGGCAGACCGGCCGATCGCCGCTTCGCGGCCATCCGCCCGGCTCCCTGCCGGCTTTCGAACTCTACCCGGTCGGCTTCGCTACCGCAACCCCGCCTTCCGGAGTGCGTCGCACCGCCCGCACCAGTCTCGCTCGGCGTTTCCGCCACGAGCCTGATACCCGCTCTCAGCCAGTTTGTCCGGCCTCCCGCGTGCAGAGAGAAAGTTACGCCGACGACCTCGGGAAGGCAAATCAGCGACTTTCGATGCCAGCCCCGGACCGTACCGGTGGTGCGGAGATTCCGACAGGCACGGAACGGTCCGCAGGCGCCAACGACGTGCCACAGTGGCTGCCATGGCTGACATGTCCCGGTCCCCGGTCGCGCTCCTCGCCGAGGATGCGCTGCTCGGACTACTGCTGCCCTTCTGGCAGCTCGTGATCGCCGCGGTCGTGTTCGTCGTGGTACTCCTGTCGCTGGCGCGACTGGCCCGACGCGGCCGGTCCCGGATGGGCACCGCGCTGCTGGTGACCGCCGCCGCCATCCTCGGTCTGGCAGTGCTCGGCGTCCTCTTCCAGGCCTGACCGGCGCTACAGCCGGCGATTGGCGAGGCTCGGCAGTTCGGCACGGATCGTGCGCAGCCGGTCCAGGTCGAGGTCGACGACGGTGAGCCCCGGCCCGTCGGGCACCTGGCCCAGCACCGTCCCCCACGGATCCACCACCATGCTGCGCCCGAAGCAGGTCCGTCCCGGGTCGTGGTCACCGATCTGCCCGGCCGCGGCCACGAAGCACTGGTTCTCGATGGCCCGGGCCCGCAGCAGGACCTCCCAGTGGTCCCGCCCGGTGTGCGTCATGAACGCGGCCGGTACCACGAGCAACTACGCTTCCCCGTCGGTGGCGAGCCGTCGGTACAGCTCCGGGAAGCGCAGGTCGTAGCAGATTGACAGCCCCACCCGCAGGCCCTCGACGTCGACCACCACCGGCTGGTCCCCGGGGGCCACCGTCGCCGACTCCAGGTAGGAGACGCGCCCCGGGATCTCCACGTCGTACAGGTGAATCTTGCGGTAGCTGGCGGCGAGCGCGCCGGACCGGTCGAACACCAGGGACGTGTTCCAGGTGTGACGAGGATCGGGACCGGCCTCGTGGAAGGAACCGGCGATGACCCACATGCCGAGCCGAGCCGCGACGCAGGCGAAGAAGACTCCCACCGTGCCGTCCACCGGCTCGGGATCGGGCATACCGGTCGCGTGACCCAGGTAGTCGACGTACTCGGGTAGGACCGCGAGATCGGCGCCGGCCGCCGCGGCCCTGACCAGCAGGGCCTCGGCGGCGGCCAGGTTGGCGTCGCGGTTGTCGCGGGAGTTGAGCTGGCAGACGGCGACACGCATGCGGATCAGGGTACGGACTGCGGGCCCACCGGCGACACCGGCAGAGAGCGCTCGTCGGCCCGTAGCGCCGGGCCACCACGACCACTAGCGGCGGGAGCACGGCCGCTGTGGCGGCCGTGCTCCCGGATCGTCAGTGCGTACGGCCGGTCAGGCCGACTTCTCCTCGCGCTCGCGGCGGGCGCGGCGGCCGGTGAACTCCCGCGGCACGATCGTCGGGTTGACGTTCTCCAAGACCACCTCACGGGTGATCAGCACGCGGGCGGCGTCGGGGTTGCTGGGCACCTCGTACATCACGGAGAGCAGGACCTCCTCCATGATGGCGCGCAGGCCACGGGCGCCGGTGCCGCGCAGCATCGCCTGGTCGGCGATCGCCTCCAACGCCGGCTGCTCGAACTCCAACTCCACCCCGTCGAGCTCGAACAGGCGCTGGTACTGCCGGACCAGCGCGTTGCGGGGCTCGGTGAGGATCCGCACCAGGGCGCTCCGGTCCAGGCTGCGCACGTTGGTGATGACCGGGAGCCGGCCGATGAACTCGGGGATCAGCCCGAACTTGAGCATGTCCTCCGGCATCACCTGGCTGAAGATGTCGTCGGTCGACCGGTCGGAGACCGAGCGCAGCCGCGCTCCGAAACCCGTGCCGCCGTGGCCGGTACGAGCCTCGATGATCTGGTCGAGACCGGCGAAGGCACCACCGCAGATGAACAACACGTTGGTGGTGTCGATCTGGATGAACTCCTGGTGCGGGTGCTTGCGCCCGCCCTGTGGCGGCACGTTGGCCACCGTGCCCTCGAGCATCTTCAGCAGCGCCTGCTGGACACCCTCGCCGGAGACGTCCCTGGTGATCGACGGGTTCTCCGACTTGCGGGCAATCTTGTCGACCTCGTCGATGTAGATGATGCCGGTCTCTGCGCGCTTGATGTCGTAGTCGGCCGCCTGGATCAGCTTGAGGAGAATGTTCTCCACGTCCTCGCCGACGTACCCCGCCTCGGTCAGCGCAGTGGCGTCGGCGATGGCGAAGGGGACGTTCAGCATCCGCGCGAGGGTCTGCGCCAGGTGCGTCTTACCGCAACCGGTCGGCCCGAGCAGCAGGATGTTGGACTTGGCCAGCTCGACGCTGTCGCTGCCGGCGCCGGGTGCGTTGGCGGCCTCGGCCTGGATCCGCTTGTAGTGGTTGTAGACCGCGACGGCGAGCGCCTTCTTGGCCTGCTCCTGGCCCACGACGTAGTTGTCGAGGAACTGGCAGATCTCCATCGGCTTGGGAAGCTCTTCCCACTTCACCTCGCCGGACTCGGCCAGTTCCTCCTCGATGATCTCGTTGCAGAGATCGATGCACTCGTCGCAGATGTAGACCCCAGGGCCCGCGATGAGTTTCTTGACCTGCTTCTGGGACTTGCCACAGAAGGAGCACTTCAGTAGGTCGCCGCCGTCACCGATCCGTGCCACCTACGTTCTCCCTGCACTCGTCGGCCGGAACCCGGCCCTGACCTGCGGACGCCGGGCGCCCGTCCGTCTGAATCCCTGCCACCGAGCCCACCCGGCGCAGCGGTACAGACCCGACGTTACCCGTTGGCGGAGGATTCTCCGACCCCCAGAACGGGTGTGTCAGAGGTCGGCCTGGAACGCGGCCCCGACCGACCTCTGACCCGGTGCTGCTCAGCTGGCGGCGTTGGCCGCCAGCAGACCCTTCTTGCGGCTGGTCAGAATGGTGTCGACCAACCCGTACTCCTTGGCCTCCTCGGCCGTCATGATCTTGTCCCGGTCGATGTCCTTGCGGACCTGCTCGATCGGGCGGTTGCAGTGCCGGGAGAGCATGTCCTCCAGCTGGGTCCGCATCCGCAGAATCTCCCGGGCCTGGATCTCGATGTCCGAACCCTGGCCGTAGCCGCCCTCGGTGGCCGGCTGGTGGATGATGATCCGCGAGTTCGGCAGGGCCATCCGCTTGCCCGGGGTGCCCGCCGAGAGCAGCACGGCCGCCGCGCTCGCCGCCTGGCCCAGGCAGACCGTGGAGATGTCCGGCCGGACGTACTGCATGGTGTCGTAGATCGCCGTCATGGCGGTGAACGAACCACCCGGCGAGTTGATGTACATGATGATGTCCCGGTCCGGGTCGGTGCCCTCGAGCGTCAGCAGCTGCGCCATCACGTCGTTGGCCGACGCGTCGTCCACCTGCACGCCGAGAAAGATGATCCGGTCCTCGAAGAGCTTGTTGTACGGGTTGGACTCCTTGACCCCGTACGACGTCCGCTCCACGAACGACGGGAGAACGTAGCGGTTGTGCACGGCCGCGAACTGGGGCGGCAGGCTCAGGTCGGTCATCGTCAGCTCCTCGGTCAGCTCAGGGTCCCGGCGCCTTCCGGAACCTGGGCGGCTCCGGTGATCACCTTGTCGATGAAGCCGTAGTCCATGGCCTCCTTGGCGGTGAACCAGCGGTCGCGGTCCGAGTCCGCCTCGATCTGGGCCTGGGTCTGGCCGGTGTGGAAGGCGACCCGCTCCTGGAACATCCGCTTGGTGTAGAGCATCTGCTCCGCCTGGATGGCGATGTCGGAGGCCGTGCCGCCCATGCCGCCGGACGGCTGGTGCATCATGATCCGCGCGTGCGGGAGGGCGTACCGTTTGCCCTTGGTGCCCGCGCAGAGCAGCAGCTGGCCCATGGAGGCCGCCATGCCCATCGCCACGGTCGACACGTCGTTGTCGATGTACTGCATGGTGTCGTAGATCGCCATGCCCGAGTAGACCGAGCCACCCGGCGAGTTGATCCAGAGGAAGATGTCCCGGTCCGGGTCCTCCGCCGCGAGCAGCAGCAGCTGCGCGCAGATGCGGTTGGCCACCTGGTCGT
Source organism: Micromonospora sp. KC723 (assembly GCF_004348595.1). Lineage (GTDB taxonomy): Bacteria > Actinomycetota > Actinomycetes > Mycobacteriales > Micromonosporaceae > Micromonospora. The sequence continues at coordinate 55,858 of NZ_SMKD01000020.1, read as the reverse complement.
TCACCTCGCTGCCCAGGAAGATGATGCGCTCCTTGAGCAACCGGTTGTAGACCGAGTCGTCGAGGTTGCCAATTGAGTCGCCACCGCGGGCGTCGATCGCCCGGAGCGGTTTCGCTGGGATGTGCATGTCGGTCATGGCAGCCCTTCGCTCTCCGTACCGTCGTACCCGACACTAACCGCTCACCCGGGTGCCGGACTCCCGGTCGGGGCACTGTTCGCTATCAGCGCACTCGCCGGAAGCCGTACCCGGAAAGGGTTTCGGCCGCCGTCCACCGCAACCGGCGGACGACGGCCTACCAGGGACGATCAGTGCTCGTGGTCGTGCGCCTGCTCGCTCTCGGCGCGCAGCGCGTCGAGGGTGACCTCGTTACCCGCCGTGTCCTTGATCTTGATCTTCTCCATCACAGCGGCCAGAGCCTTGCCGCGACGGACGTCACCGAAGACGGCGGCGGCGGCACCCGAGCGCACCAGCTGGTCGTAGTACTGCTGCGGGGCCATGCCGGCCCGCTGCGCCCGGTGGACGATCTCGTGACCGAACTCGTCGTCGGAGACCTGGACGTCCTCGGCGTCGGCCAGCGTGTCCAGCAGGAGCTGGACCTTGACGCCCTCGGTCGCCGCCTCGGTCAACTCGGCGTCGATCTGCTCCTCGGTCTTCTCCTCGGCCGCGAGGTACTCCTCCATCGAGGCGCCGATCCGCTCCAGCTGGTCGATCATGGCGGCCTTGCGGCTCTCGACCTCCTCACGGACGACGCCCTCCGGCGCCGGCACCTCGGCTGCCGCGACGAGCTGCTCGAGGGCCTTGTCCCGGGCGGCGTAGATCTGCTCGACCCGCTTGTTTCGGGTGACCCGCTCGCTCAGGTCGGCACGGAGCTCGTCGATGGTGTCGAACTCGCTCGCCATCTGGGCGAAGTCGTCGTTGAGCTCCGGCAGCTCCTTCTCCTTGACCGTGCGGACGGTCACCGCCACCTCGGCGTCACGGCCGGCGAAGTCGCCGCCCACCAGCTGGGTGGTGAAGGTGGTGCTGTCGCCGGCGGCGAGGCCGACCAGGGCCTCGTCCAGCCCCGGCAGCAGCTGCTTGCTGCCGACCTCGTGCGAGATGTTGGTCGCCTGGCCGCCCGGCACGGGCTCGCCGTCGACGGTGGCGTTCAGGTCGATCTGGACGTAGTCGCCCTCCTGGGAGGCCCGCTCGACGGTCTTGAGGGTGGAGAAGCGCTCCCGCAGGTTCTTCACCTGCTCGTCGATCTCACTGTCGTCGACCTGGAGCTCGTCGACGGTCACCTCGACGGTGGCCGGGTCGGGCAGGACGATCTCCGGACGGACGTCGACCTCGGCGGTGAAGTTCAGGGAGTCACCGTCGTTGAACTCGGTGATCTCCACCTCGGGACGGCCGAGGGTCTTCAGGTCGTGCTCACGGACCGCGGCGAGGATGTTCTGCGGGATCGCCTCCTGCACCGCCTCGTTGAGGACGGTGCCCCGGCCCACCCGCTGGTCGATGACGGCGGCCGGCACCTTGCCCCGGCGGAAGCCGGGAACCTGGACCTGCTGGCCGATCTCCCGGTACGCCTTCTTGAGGCTCGGCTCGAGCTCGACGAACGGCACCTCGATGGCGAGCCGCACGCGCGTCGGGCTCAGAGTCTCGACGGTGCTCTTCACAGGCGTACTCCTTGACGGGATCTCAGTTGAGTCTGGGCGTGATTGCGCGCATCGAGTGTAGGCGAGCCGGGCTGCGACTCCGGCAGCGCCCGGGGACCGCGCGGAAATCGGCGCGCCCCGGGCGACCTCGGCGCGGACGACAGTCGGGGTGGCGGGATTTGAACCCACGGCCCCTCGCTCCCAAAGCGAGTGCGCTACCAAGCTGCGCCACACCCCGTGGCGACCAGAAGTGTATGCCTTCGGCGCGCGCCGAAGGTGCCGGGGCGTCCCCCAACGCGCCGAACCCCCAACCAACCGGCCCCGCCGCACCCCGGCGGGGGCGGCCGGCGGGCGCGGATTGCGACAAGATGCGCCGTCCGGAGTACCGAAGACCCCACCTCGCCGCAACTCTGGTGACGGGTCGTGAGGGAACGCGGGGACATGCCTCTGCGCGCCGGGTGACCGGACCGGGTAGGCTGTCGGCGCGGCCCTCGGGACGCACGCGGGCGTAGCTCAATGGCAGAGCTTCAGTCTTCCAAACTGACGGTGCGGGTTCGATTCCCGTCGCCCGCTCCACCCACTCCGGCCCAGGTCAGCGGCGTTGTCGCCGAGCCTGGGCCGTTCCCGTTCCGGCTCGCTCTGATCTTGCCTGCCACTGGCGTGCCGGTAACGCCGGGCCTGCCGTCCGGGGCCGCCTCCGTGCCGACCGCAATGGTTGGTACGCCTGGTGTCGGTGCCACGACGTCAGCTCGGAATGGCGGCGTTCGGCAAGGCTTCGCCGTGACATCGGGTAGCACGAGCTCTTTATCGGGCGGCGTCGAGGCCGACCACCTCCGCCACGGTACGCAGGGTGCGGGAGAGGTTGTTCCGGTCAGTTGAGCCCAGCGCCAGTCGTATTGCCTGTGGGGTGTGGGTGGTGGTGGTGAATGGTTCGGCCGTCGATACGGAGATGTGCTGGCGGGCCAGGGTCGCGGCGACGCGGTCGGCCCGGGCGTTCTCGGCCAGCGGCAACCACATGAAGTAGGACCCGGGGTGACTGATGTGGGGCAGTCCGGTGAAGACCTCGCGCGCGATGGCCTGGCGACTTCTGGCGTCGTTGCGTTTGTGGGCTTCGAGCTGGTCGATGGTGCCGTCGTCGAGCCAGCGGCACGCGATCGTGACAGTCAGGGCGGGCGTGTTCCAGGTGGTGGCTCGAATGGCGCGTTCGAGAGCGGGGACCAGCGGGTCGGGTGCAGCGAGGTAACCGACGCGCAGGCCGGTGGCGATGCTTTTGGACAGTCCGGACACGTAGATGGTGATGTCGGGCGCGAGTGTCACCACCGGTGTGGGTGGGTTTTCGACGAGGTAGGCATAAGAGGCGTCTTCGATGAGAAGCTGGCCGTGACGGCGGGCGATGTCGATCAGGCTGGCGCGGTCGCTTTCACTCATGACCGCGCCGAGTGGGTTGTGCAAGGTCGGCATGGTGTAGATGGCGCGTACCGGCCGCTTCGCACAGAGTTCGTCGAGCGCATCGAGGTCGGTGCCGTGCGCGGTCACGGGCACCGGAGCCAGTTCGAGTCGCAGAGCGTGGCCGAGGATCTTGAAGCCCGGGTAGGTCAACGCGTCGACTGCGACAACATCGCCGGGGTTGAGGGTGGCCATGAGGGTGGTGGCCAGGCCGTGCTGGGCGCCGTTGACGACCAGAATGCGGTCGGGGTCAATGTGCACGGCGCGCCGTGCCAGATGCCGGGCGATCGCGACTCTGTCTTGCGGGCGGCCTCGGTGTGGCTGGTAGCGCAGCAGCGCGTCGATGTCGCCGGAGCTGGCGATCTCGCGCAACGCCTGCCGCAGCAGGTCGGCTTGTTCGGGTAGTGACGGGTAGTTGAAGTTCAGGTCGATGACGTCGCCAGCGACGGCCTGTTGGTCGATGCCGTGCCCGGCAGGCAGGGCGAGCTCGCGGACGAAGGTGCCGCGGCCCTGTTCGCGGCTGACCAGGCCAGCCGCTTCGAGTTCGGCGTACACGCGAGTGGCGGTTACGACAGCGATCCGCTCACGGGCTGCGAGCTGCCTGTGAGTCGGCAGGCGCGTGCCGGCGGACAGCCGGCCCGCGCGAATGTCGGCAGCCAGCGAGTCCACCAACGGCTTGTAGCGCGGGACAGCCATGCGCCGATTGTATGCATGACAATTCTTTGACTGTCCTGCGTGAGGGTGCCTACCGTCATAGCTCACAGACCGAGAGGAGTTTTGTGATGCACATCGCCATCCTCACGTTCGAGGGCTACAACGAGCTGGACTCGCTGATCGCGCTCGGTGTCCTCAACCGCGTCAGGGGCGACGACTGGCGCGTCACGATCGCCACCCCCACCGCGAAGGTCACGTCGATGAACGGCGTGGTCATCGAGCAGATGGCCACCCTTGAGCAGGCGTGCGAGGCCGATGCCGTCATCGTCGGCAGTGGCATCGCCACCCGCGAGGTCGTCGAGGACCCGGCGATCATGGATGTGCTGCGCCGGCTCGACCCGGCCCGCCAGCTGATCGCCGCCCAGTGTTCCGGGGCGCTGGTACTGGCCAAGCTGGGCCTGCTCAACGACATTCCGGCCTGCACCGACCTGACCACCAAGCCGTGGGTCGTCGCGGCCGGGGTCGAGGTCCTCAACCAGCCCTTCTTCGCCAACGAGAACATCGCCACCGCCGGCGGCTGCCTCGCCTCGCACTACCTGGCCGCGTGGCTCATCATCCGCCTGCGCGGCAAGGAGGCAGCCGAAGGCGCCCTGCACTACGTAGCCCCGGTCGGCGAGAAGGAGGAGTACGTCGCCCGCGCGTGGCGCAACATCACCCCGTACCTGCCCTTGGACCGGACCAGCGACGCCGCTGCCGACGACGCCGACGGCACCACCGGCAAGCTCGCCCTGGTCTGACCCGACGACCGGGTGCCGGTCGGATCATGCGGACGCACGCACTTCCGTCGCCTGGCGCGGCGTCTGGTGGCGGTGTTGGCAATGATCAACAAACCGGGGACTGCGCCGAGGAACCAGATCGCGACCAACGGCCAGTGGACCAGCTCGCCAACCGCTCCACGGATATCGGGAGTCCCCCCAACGATGTAGGACGCCTGATCGTCAAAGGAACGGCAGGTCAGCGAGTAGGTACCTGGGCCGGGGACGTTGAACGAGGCAACCCAGGCGTAAGAGGCGGCGTCGGTGCCGTAGTCGCCGGGTGCGATCGTGACCAACTCCGCGGACCGATTGGCCAGGCCGACGCCGGTGACCCGGCAGTCAGGATCCCGCGGCGCGAAGCCCACCGCCGGGATTGCGTACCGGCCCGCCGCTGGCAGGGTCACAGCCCCGGGTCCACTGGCCGCCGTGGCGTACGGCCCGACGCCGCCGTAGCTGATCACGTCGTGTCGGCTGGTGCTGCCTTCGGCCCCCAACTGCACCGTCACCTGTGCAAGGAGGACACCCACCACGGTGACCATCCCGCCGATGAGGTAGCCATGCCGATCCGACAGCCGACTGCGGCGCACGTTGCCTGGGCCGATCATGTAACCGCTGGCCGCACCGCCGGCCGCCAACAGAGCCCCGCTGGACAGGACGCCCCACCATCCGGCCGCACCCCGCAGCGGGATGACCCACCGGTAGACAGCCATGGAGGCTCCCAGGAACACCGCGTGATCAGCGTGGGCACGACGACGGCCGCCCGGAAGGCCGAGTTGGTGCGCCGCTGGCCGGTGTACCGGGTCCACCCCGCTGCCACCACGGCGGCGAGCACCGGCAGTGCTCCCAACGTCCACCGAAGGGCCGTCGACACGTCCTGGTGTTCCTCCCACCGGTGGGTTCCCTCGAAGAACAGCAGCGGTGCTGGCAGGGTCACCGCGATCCACGCCGCCAGTCCCACCGGGCCAGGAAACGTCCGTCCCACCGTCCGCCAGGTCGCCGCGTCCATGGCCCGATCATGCCCGGGGCCATCCATGGGCCAGCAGCCGCGACCGGCAGTACGCTGCCCTTGCGTTCGGCTTGCTCGCCCGCGAGGGCGAGTGGTCGCTCACCGAGCGCGCGCAGGTGAGCCTTCGGCGCGTCGGATGCCGGGGCTAACCATGCCGTGCCGGCGGCGGAAGAGCTACCCGCCGGCCCATGCCGAACTCCGCCGCCTCGTCGTCGGTGACGACGGCGAAGGCACCAGCAGGCACCCGGTCGAGCGATGCCACCTCGGCGGCAACGCTGAGCAGGGCTGGTTCGCTGGTACCGGTGACGAAGAAGAGGTAGTGGTCCCCGTCCTGCTCGCCGTCGTCGTACTCCTGGACGTCGCCCTGTCCGTCCAGGCTCGCCAGGACGTCCTCGACGTCATCGATCCACGGGAACGGGTAGTCGTCATCGGCCAGGTCGGGGGCCGCCACCAGCGGGACATGGATCTCCACAACAATCTTCGGCACGGCTCGAGTCTCTCGTGGGACGGAGCCGACCGTGGCGGCGGGAGGGCGTCACGAGGTGGTCGTTTCCAGCCGTGCCGGCAGGGGTACGGCTGTCGGCATGGACACGAACACGAAGGCGTACCTGGTCGGTGGTCCCTGCGACGGCAGCAGCCGGGAGGCGGACTCGGCCCTCCTCGAAGTCGAGCTGGACGACATGATCCACCGTTACGTACGCACCACGAAGCAGCACGGTGACGACGGCACGGTCTACAACTACGACGGCATGGTCGCCCCGGGCGGCGGCGAGCCCGGTGTCGAGGACCCGGCGGCCCGGGTGGCGTCGCCGAAGGCTGACGCGGAGGGGCAGGGCGGCCCGGCCTGACCGGCCGCCCTGCCGGGGCCGCGGCGGCGGCGACGGCGCGCGGCGGCGCTGCCGGCCGAGCCCCGGCCCCGACGGTCAGTTGCCGGTCAGGAAGTTCCAGGCGGAGACGACCCAGCTGGTCTGCTGGAGGTAGGCGACCCCGACGCCGACCAGGTAGGCCGCCGTGACCAGGTGCGCCCCGCGCGCGCCGCGCCGGACCCGGCCGAACTGCCGTTCCCAGACCAGGTGACCGAGCAGCCGGGCGAGCAGGAAGAGGCCGACCGCGACCAGCAGACTCAGCACGAAGGTGAGCAGCGGCGCGCCCAGGGCGCCGTGGTTGGAGATGGCCCAGATCCCCCAGCAGACGAACGCGAAGAGGGCGCCGGCGGCGCTGAACTCCCGACCCAGCCGCCACTGCGCCAGGTGCCAGCTCATCGGCCGGCGGGCGGTGTCGGGCCCGGCCCAGCCGTGCTCCTCCGGGCCCACCGTCGGGAACTGCTCGGTGCGGGGCGTACGCGGCTGCCCGACCGGGGCGACGCCCCGGCGGAACGCGTCCCGCTGCGGCGGCACCCCGACACCGGGCTGCGGCGGCACCTCGACGGTCCGCTCCGCCCACGGCTGTGTCTGGTCTGCCATCTCGTCGTCCTCCCCCTGACCGGTACCGGCCTCCGACCTACGAGGGTAGCCAGCGGAAGCAGTCGCCGCCCGCCCCAGCCCGGCGGTACGGTCGGCTGATGGCGGAAGTGGAACGACGGCGGCGCCGGCTGCGGCACCAGCCCGGCGACCAGGCCGGGGAGGCCGACACCGCGACGACGGCAGCGACGGCCGAGGTGCACGACGGCCCGCCGGCACCCCGGACCCGACGCGGTGGGCCCGGCGCGGACGAGGGCGAACGCGGGCTACGGGGCCTGGTCGGCTCCGGTTCGTCCCAGGTGGGGGTTCGCGCGGCGATGCGGGCCCGGGACGCCGCCCGGCCCACCGAGGATGATCTCGCCGCCGCCGAGGCCAGGCTCGTGGTCGTCCGGCGTAACTGGGTACCCCGGGAGGAGTTGCCCCGCTCCGGTCGGTGACCCGACCGGCCCGGACGGGACCGGTCGGGATCGGGGGTGGGTCAGGGCAGGTCGGGCAGCTTGCGGGTGTGCTCGTACTCGGCCACCTGGGCGATCCGGCGGGCGTGCCGATCGTTGCCGGAGAACGCCGTGGTGAGGAACGCCTCGACGAGCGCGGTGGCCTCGTCCAGGGTGTGCTGCCGGGCACCGACCGCCACCACGTTGGCGTCGTTGTGTTCACGGCCGAGCTGGGCGGTCTCGACGTTCCAGGCCAGGGCCGCGCGGACACCGGCAACCTTGTTCGCGGCGATCTGCTCGCCGTTGCCCGAGCCGCCGATGACCACCCCGAGGCTGCCCGGATCGTCGACCACCCGCTGGCCGGTGTGCAGGCAGAAGGCCGGGTAGTCGTCGTCCGGGTCGAAGGCGTGGGGGCCGACGTCGACCACCTCGTAGCCCTGCTTGGCCAGATGGTTGGCCAGGTGCACCTTCAACTCGAAACCGGCGTGGTCGGATCCCAGGTAGACGCGCATACGCGCAGTCTGTCAGGGCCGCGCCCCGGCGCGCCGCGGGGGCGGCGTGCCGGGGCGGATTCGTCACACGCTCAGCGGGGCAGCTCGGCGACGACCAGACCGCCGCGTGCCTTGGGGGTGAACCAGGTGCTCTTGCGGGGCATCTTCTCCCGCGCCAGGTTGACCGCGACGAAGTCGTCCACGGTGACCGGGGCGATGAGGATGGCCAGCTCGGCGCGGCCGGCGTCCACCTCACCGGTGAGCCAGCTCGCCGGGTAGTCACCGCCCACGTAGGTGATCCGCTTGTCGCCCGGGTCGAGGCCGAGCGCCTCCCGCAGCAGCAGCCGCTCGACCAGCGCGTGGTCGAGGTTCTCCAGCCGACCGGCACCCTGGTCGTGGGGAAGCCGGACCGCGTACCCCCGACCGGCGAACCGGAGGTGGACGGTGCCGCCGGTGGCCGGGACCTCGACCGGGCCGTCGATCGGGTCGATCTCCGTGCCGGCGGCGCGGAGCCGGTCGAGCAGCTCGTCGGGCGTGGCGGTCAGCTCGCTGACCAGCCGGTTGTAGGGCTGGATGGCGACCGACGCCGGTGTGGTCACCACGGCGAGGAAGCGGGGCAGGCCACCGGTCTGGGCGGCCAGGCTGCGGTGGTTGCCGTCGGCGACCACCAGCTCCCCGCCGCCGGCCAACGCGGTCAGCTCGTCCTGCTCCGGGCCGGGGCCGAGCAGCCAGATCGCGTGCGTGCGCCCGGCCTGGTCGGTGTCGGTGGCGGCGGGCGCGCCGGCCACCTCGGCCGCCTCGGCGAGCGCGGCGTGCAGCTCCCCGCCGCGCCCGGTCTGGAGCAGCAGTACGGGCGAGAGCAGGTGCCCGAGTGCCTCGGCGAGCGCCACCCGCTCCCGGACCTTGGCGATGAAGACGTCCTCGTTGCGGATGACCAGGCCCGGCTCGTCGGCGTTGGTGGAGATCTGGTCGGTGTCGACCATGGCGAAGAGCCCGTAGGCGGGCTCCTCCCCGGGCGCGGTGATCCGGTAGAGGACGACGACCTGCTCGGCCGGGGTGTAGCTGCCGTCGGCCTTGGCCTCGGTGAGGCGGGCCACCGCGTCGGGGAGGGCCTCGAGGAAGGACTTCCCGAGGCTCTCCGGCGCCCGGTGGGGCATCTCGATGCCGAGGGCACTGTGCGGGTTCGCCTCGATGATCGCGGTGATCTCCGCGTCGTCGGCGAACTCGTCGTAGTTCTGCGCGCCGGTGCCGCCAGTGGTGATCCAGGCCCGGGCGATCGGATGCACGACCGTCATGGACCTGACGCTACCGGCGTCGGCGGCCCGCGCGACGCGGACCCCGTGTCGGGTCCACCAGATGAACGGCCGCCCCCACCTGCCGTCAGCGGGGATGGGGCCGCCCGGACGGCACGGGGACAGCCCCACCCCACCCGGATCAGTCGAAGATCGGGCCCAGTTCGCGGGAGCGCTTCAGCTCGTAGAAGCCGGGCGTGCCGGCGACCAGCAACGTGCCGTCCCACAGCCGACCGGCGGCCTCACCCTTCGGGGCCGGGGTGACCACCGGGCCGAAGAAGGCGACGGTTCCGCCGTCCGGGCCCGGGGCGTGGATCACCGGCGTGCCGACGTCCGTGCCCACCGGCCGCATCCCGGCCTCGTGGCTGGCCCGCAGCGCCTCGTCGTACGCGGTGCTGCCGGCGACCTCGGCGAGCGCCGGGTCGAGGCCGGCATCGGTGAGCGCGGCGCGGTACAGCTCCGGGCCGAACTCCTCCTTGCCCAGGTGGATGCGGGTGCCCATGGCGGTGTACAGCCGGGCCACCGCCTCCTGGCCGTGCTGCTGCTCGACGGCGACACAGACCCGCACCGGCCCCCAGCCCCGCTCCATCAGGTCCCGGTACTCCTCGGGCAGCTCGCGTCCCTCGTTGAGCACCGACAGGCTCATCACGTGGAAGCGCACCTCCACGTTGCGTACCTTCTCCACCTCCAGCAGCCAGCGGGAGGTGATCCACGCCCACGGACACATGGGGTCGAACCACATGTCGACGGCCACACGTTCACTCACGGTGAGGTCCTTTCGCGACGGGTGCACCGGCCAGCGCCGGCACATCCGATCCTCACCCCGGACGGCATCGACCGGTCAGGAAATGAGAGCGTGACCTGTGCCACCGCGGGGGCGTGGTGCATGGAAGACTCGGCTCGGGCCGGCCGTCACGAGCGGGCCGGCGGGCTGGTGCAGCCGCCAGGCGGCGAGAGTGGGATGGAGACGAAAGTGCCGGGAGTGCGCAACCTGACCCAGGTGGAGGCCACCGAGCGGGCCCGCCTGTTCGAGGTGACCGGGTACGACATCAGCCTGGACCTGTCGACCGCCGTGCAGGCCGAGGGCCGCACCTTCCGGTCGGTGACCGAGGTGCGGTTCCGCTGTGCCGAGCCCGGCGCCAGCAGCTTCATCGAGGTCGCCGCCGACTCGGTGCGCTCGGCCACCCTGAACGGCACGCCGCTCGACCTCTCCGGCTGGTCGGCCGAGAAGGGGCTGGCCCTGACTGGGCTGGCCGCCGAGAACACCCTCGTCGTGGACGCCGAATTCGCGTACTCGAACAGCGGGCAGGGCCTGCACCGCACGGTGGACCCGGTCGACGGGGAGACCTACCTCTACAGCCAGTTCGAGACGGCGGACGCGCAGCGCGTCTTCGCCTGCTTCGACCAGCCCGACCTCAAGAGCGTCTACACCTGGCACGCCACCGTCCCGGAGCACTGGCGGGTGGTGTCCAACATGCCGGTGGCGCGCGAGGAGCCCGCCGGCGAGGCGCTCAAGACCGTCCACTTCACCGAGTCCGTGCGGATGAGCACCTACATCACCGCGCTCTGCGCCGGGCCGTACCACGAGGTGCGCGACAGTCACGACGGCATCGACCTGGGGGTCTTCTGCCGGGCCTCGATGGCCCCGTACCTCGACTCCGACGACCTGTTCCTCGTCACCCGGCAGGGCTTCGACTTCTTCCACCAGCAGTTCGGGGTGCGCTACCCGCTGCCCAAGTACGACCAGCTCTGGGTGCCGGACTTCAACGCCGGCGCGATGGAGAACTTCGGCTGCGTCACCCACGCCGAGTCGCACTACCTCTTCCGCTCGCAGGTCACCGACTTCGAGTACGAGCAGCGGGCCAACACGATCCTGCACGAGCTGGCCCACATGTGGTTCGGCGACCTGGTCACCATGCGCTGGTGGAACGACCTGTGGCTCAACGAGTCGTTCGCCGAGTGGGCCAGCCACTGGTGCAACACCCACGCCACCCGCTTCGCCGAGGCCTGGACGACCTTCCTGTCCATCCGCAAGAACTGGGGCTACCGGCAGGACCAGCTCTCCTCCACCCACCCGGTCTACTGCGAGATGCCGGACCTGGAGGCGGTCGAGGTCAACTTCGACGGCATCACGTACGCCAAGGGCGCCAGCGTGCTCAAGCAGCTCGTCGCGTACGTGGGCGAGGAGCCGTTCCTGGCCGGTCTGCGGGCGTACTTCGGCAAGCACGCCTGGGGCAACGCCACCTTCGACGACCTGCTCGGCGAGCTGGAGACGGCCTCCGGCCGGGAGTTGCGCAAGTTCGCCACGCAATGGCTGGAGACCGCGCAGGTCAACACGCTGCGTCCGGAGGTGACGATCGGCGCCGACGGGACGTACGAGCAGGTGCTGGTACGCCAGGAGGCCCCGGCCGGGCACCCGACGCTGCGGACCCACCGGATCGGGGTGGGCCTCTACGACCTGTCCGACGGGCGGCTGGTCCGCCGGGAGCGGGCCGAGGTCGACGTCACCGGTGACCTGACCGAACTGGACGTGCTGGCCGGCCGGCCCGCCGCGGACGTGCTGCTGCTCAACGACGACGACCTGACGTACGCGAAGCTGCGACTGGACGAGCGTTCCATGGCCACGGTGGTGCAGCACATCGGTGGTTTCGAGTCGTCGCTGGCCCGGGCGCTGTGCTGGACGGCCGCCTGGGACATGGTCCGCGACGCGGAACTGTCGGCCCGCGACTACGTGGCGCTGGTGTTGGCCGGGCTGCCCGCCGAGACCGACATCAACCTGGTCACCGCCACCCTGCGCCAGGCGAGCAGCACGCTCACCTTCTACGCCGACCCGGCGTGGGCGCCGACGGGCTGGGCCGAGCTGGCCCGCACCGCCAACGCGGCGCTGACCGCCGCCGAGCCGGGCAGCGGCTTCCAGCTCGCGTGGGCTCGCGCGTACGCCTCGGCGGCCCGCTCCGCGGAGGACCTGGCGACGCTGCGCGGCTGGCTGGGTGGTGTCGAGGTGCCGGCCGGGCTGACCGTGGACACCGAGTTGCGCTGGACGGTGTTGCAGTCGCTGGTGGCCAACGGGGCGGCGGGCCCCGCCGAGATCGAGGCGGAACTCGCCGGCGACCGGACCGCCAGCGGCGAGCGGGAGGCCGCGTACGCGCACGCGCTGGTGCCCACCGCCGAGAACAAGGCGGCGGTCTGGGCGCAGCTCACCGGCTCGCAGCCGCTGCCGAACTGGCGCAACCGGGCGCTGTTGCAGGGCTTCACCCACCCGGCTCAGGTCGAGTTGACCGCGCCGTACCGGGAGAGGTACTTCGCGGCCGTGGCGCAGGTCTGGGCGCGGCGGGACAGCGAGCCGGCGCAGGAGTTCGCGCAGCTGGCGTACCCGGCGTACCTGGTCGAGGAGGAGACGGTGGCGGCCACCGACGCCTGGTTGGCGCAGGAGGGCCACCCGGCGCCGCTGCGCCGGCTGGTCGCCGAGGGACGCGACGGTGTGTTGCGTGCCCTGAAGGCCCGCGAACGGGACGCCAGCAGCGCCTGAGAGGCGAGGAGGGCCGGCGTGGGTGGGAGCCCGCGCCGGCCCGGGCCGCCGGCGGGTGGCGTACCCGGTCGGGAACGGCGAGAGCCCGGCCGCGTGTACGCGGGCCGGGCTCTCGGCGGACGAGTGTGGTCAGCCTCTGCCGGCGTGGCTGGCGAGCTGGTCGAGGCCCTGGATGATCCCGCCGGCCAGGTCGCCACCGCCGAACGCCGCCACCATGGACAGGGCGGCCAGCTTGGCGTACGTGTCGGGGATGCGCTTGCGGGCGTGCCGGCCGGTGACGATCTCCAGCTGGCGCTGGTTGGGCGACACGGCGATCAGCACGGACCGGTCGGGCTCGGCGAGCTGGCGGTGCAGCCGCTCGGCGTGTTCGCGGACCGGCTCGTCGAGGCCGCCCACGTAGACCGAGAAGACCAAACCGGTGCCCTGGTCGGCCAGGCGCAGCGCCTCGTCGACGCGCAGCAGCTGGCGGGTCGAGAACGGCCCGTCGAGCACGTCGGGCGGGGTGGCCGCGCCGGCCTCCGCCCGCTTCTCACCAACGGTCACTTGCGCCTCCGGTTCCACCGGCCGGCGCCTCGACGCCGGCCTGCTCCTGCTTGCGGCTGGTCAGCGCCGGCGCCTGCGCCCCGGCGGACAGGGCGATGCCGGCGGAGTCGGCCAGCTGCTCCGGCCGGCTCAGGAACCAGACCGGAGTGAAGTCGAAGCGGCGGCCCGGCCGGTAACGCTTGGCGCCGCCACCGTCACGGTTGCCGGCGAACACCAGCCCGACGATCACCAGCACCACCGCTGCGGGGATGCCGGCGAAGATCAGCGCAGTCTCAGTGACAGACAATCCCAACGCCCCCAGGCGGAAAGAGAGACCAGAGCATCCGGTTCGGAAAGACGATCATGGCGTCGACCCCCCGACTCCGCTGCCATTCACGTTAGCGGAGGCCACCCCTCGCCAGATTGCGGGGTGCCGATCCCACCCGTCACTGGAGTCCTCCAGTTGCGCGGCCGTGGCGATCAGTCGGGCGTCGTCGCCGTACCGACCGGTCAGCAGCACTCCGACGGGCAGGTCCGTCGCGGTCCGCCCGATCGGCAGCGAGACGGACGGTTCGCCCGTGGCGTTGAAGACGGCGCAGAACGGGGAGAACCGGCGCTGCCGGTCGAAGTCGGCCGCCGGGTCGCCGTCGGCGGTGAACCAGCCGACGGGGGCCTGCGGCGCGGCGAGGGTCGGGCAGAGCAGCAGGTCGTAGCCGGCGGTGCGGCGGGCGGCGAGGCGTACCTGGGCCTGGAGTTCACCGAGGGTGGCCAGCAGGGCGCCCGCGCCGACGGCCGCGCCCCGGGACCGGAGCAGCCGGGTCAGCGGCAGCAGCCGGGCCTCCCGCTCCGGGGGCACCGGGGCCAGCGCCAGCACGTACCAGAGGGTCTCGAACAGCGGCCACACCGCCGGGCCGAACGGCGGGTCCACCTCGACCACCTCGTGGCCGGCGGCGGTGAGCAGCGCGGCGGCCCGGTCCACGGCGGCCAGGCAGTCCGGGTGGACCGGCTCGTCGGCGAGCATCGGCGCGGTGAACCGGCCGATCCGCAGCCGCCCGGGGGCGGCCCGGCGGGCGACGGCGAGGTAGCCGCCGTCGGGGCGGGGCGGCGGTGGGTACGGCTCGCCGGGCACCGGCTGGGCCAGCACGTCCAGCAGCGCGGCGACGTCCGCGACGGTACGCCCGATCGGGCCGTTGGCGGGCAGGCCGAACCCGCCGGAGCCGACCGGGCCGCCGGAGACCAGTCCCCGGCTGGGTTTGTAGCCGACCAGCCCGCACAGGGCGGCGGGGATGCGCAGCGAGCCGCCGCCGTCGGAGCCCTGCGCCACGGGGACCAGCCCGGCGGCGACCGCGGCCGCCGCGCCGCCGCTGGACCCGCCGGCCGTGCGGGCGAGGTCCCACGGGTTGCGGGCGGGCGGCGCGACCAACCCTTCGGAGTGGAGCGAGCAACCCAACTCGGAGGTGGTGGTCTTGCCGAGGCTGACCAGCCCGGCGGCGGCCATCAGCCGGACCACGTCGGCGTCCAGCGGCGGGACGAAGTCGGCGAAGGCGGCCGAGCCGAAGGTGGTCCGCACGCCGGCGGTGAGAGTGAGATCCTTGAACGCGGTCGGTACGCCGTGCAGTGGCCCTCGCCGCCCGGCCGGCACGGCGTCGGCGGCGCGGGCGGCGGCGAGCGCCCGCTCGGGGGTGACGGTGACGAACGCGCCGACGGTGTCACCGAGCGCGGCGACCCGGGTCAGGTGGTGGGTGACCAGCTCGACGCTGGAGAGTTCACCGCGGGCGACGGCGGCGGCCTGTTGCAGCGCGGTCAGGTCGTGCGGCTCGGCCATGCCGCCATCCTGCCGGTTCGCGGTCGGATCGGCGGGGCGACACGGCCGGGCGGGCCGGCCCGCCGGTGGCGCCTCATATCGCGCTGACATGACCCGGCCGGGATTGCCGGCGGTGGGGCCTCGGCGCGGACGATGGCCTTCAATCAACGATGGTCGATACCAGGCTGTCGATCGTGGACCGCCCGCCGCCACCCGCAGGGAGCATCGCCGTGCAGCCCGTACCCGCTCCGCCACCCCACGAGCACCACCACCGGCCGGACCGCCGCCGGTCGAGGACCGTTCCTCTGCCCGGCCCTCCCGGGACCGGCCAGCCGGCGGCACTGGGACACCCGCCCGCCCCGCGGCCCGCGCGGCGGGTACCCGGTCGTCAACCGGGGGTCCCAGGCCGTCATCCGCGTCTGCCCCGGGCGAACAGCGCGCCGATCCCACCGGCCAGCAGCGCCGCCGCCCCGGCCGCCGCGCCGACCGCGGCGTACTGGCGGCGGACCCGGCGGCGTACCTCGGCGTACGGGGTGGTGGAGAAGGACACCAGCTCGTACTGGGAGACGTACCGGCCGGGCAGGGCCCGTTCGAGGGCGTGTTCGATCCGCCTGCGGGCCTGGAAGACCGGGGAGGCGACCCGGTCACGCATCTCCACGAAGTTGGCCAGCGCCATCCGCGCGATCGCCTCGACGTTCTCCTGCCGCCGCCGCTGGTAGCGCGGCAGCGCGGCGGACCACTCGTCGCCCGTGGCGTCCAGGCAGCGGTCCAGTTCCACCACGTCCTCGAAGGCGCAGTTCGCGCCCTGGCCGTAGAACGGGACGATGGCGTGCGCGGCGTCGCCGAGCAGGGCCACCCGGCCGTTCGCCTGCCACGGGTGGCAGCGGACCGTGCCGAGCACCCCGACCGGGTTGTGCCGGTAGTCGTCGACCAGGTTCGGGGCGAGCGGCAGCAGATCCGGATAGTGAATGGCGAAGTGCCGTTCGATGGCTGCCGGGCTGCTGAGCGAGGCGAAGGCGGCGGTGCCGTGGGTGGGCCAGAACAGCGTGCAGGTGAAGGAGCGGTCCGGGTTGGGCAGCGCGATCATCATCGAGGTGCCGCGCGGCCAGATGTGCAGGGCCGCCGGGTCGAGGGCGAACTCGCCGTCGACGGGCGGGATGGTCAGCTCCTTGTAGCCGTAGTCGAGGAAGTCGAGGCTCTCGTCCAGCACCCCGTACCCGAGCAGTTGCCCGCGCACGGCGGAGCCGGCGCCGTCGGCGCCGAGGACGACCGAGGCGGTGGCCGTGACCCTGCCACGAGGGGTCTCGAAGGCCATGTCGCCGGTGGCCGGGTCGAGCTTCACCAACCGGTGGTCGAAGGCGATCCGCACCCCGGGTCTCGCGGCGGCGGCATTGAGCAGGGCGTTGTTCAACGCGCCCCGGCTGATCGAGTTGATCGCCCGGTCGCCGGCCGCGCTGTACGGCTGGAAGCGCGGCTCCCCGGCCACCGGGTGGATCATCCGGCCGCGCATCGGCAGCGCGTCCGCCATCACCTGCTCGTGCAGGCCGATGCGGCGCAGCGCGTCGAGGCCCCGCGCGGAGAGCGCCAGGTTGATCGAGCGGCCCCGCTCCACCGTCGCGGTACGCGGGTCGGGTCGCCGTTCGTAGAGCGCGACCGGGTACCCGCGCCGGGCCAGGAAGCAGGCCAGCAGGCAGCCGGCCAGCCCCGCTCCGACGACGGCGATCTCGTCCCGTCCGCTGGTCACGAGGTCGTCTCCACGGTCGCGGCCAGCGCCTCGGCGACCCGCCAGCAGTCGTGGTACGTCGAGTAGAGCGGCACCGGGGCGAAGCGGACGATGTCCGGTTCCCGGGCGTCGGCGACCACGCCGTGCTCGTGGCGCAGCCGCTTGGTCAGCTCGGCGGCGCTGCCCGCGCCGACGCGCACCGAGAGCTGGCAGCCACGCCGGTCGGGGTCGCGTGGGGTGATGACGGTCAGCGGCCGGTCGGCGGTCACCTCGTCGATCAGCCGGTGCAGGTAACCGGTGAGCCGGACGCTGCGCGCCCGCAGCGCCGGCATGCCGACGGAGTCGAACAGCTCCAGCGAGGTACGCACCGGACCCATCGCGAATATCGGCGGGTTGGAGATCTGCCACGCCTCGGCGGTCGCCGGCGGCCGGGAGACCGGGGCCATCTCGAACCGGGTGGTCGCCTCGGTGCTCCACCAGCCCTCGAACCGGGGCAGGTCCGGGTCGCCGAGGTGGCGTTGGTGGACGAAGACGCCGGCGAGGGCTCCCGGCCCCGAGTTGAGGTACTTGTACGAACACCAGGCGGCGAAGTCGACGTCCCAGTCGTGCAACGCCAGCGGCACGTTGCCGACGGCGTGTGCCAGATCCCAGCCGACGACCGCGCCGGCGGCCCGGCCCGCGGCGGTGATCGCAGGGATGTCCATCAGCTCGCCGGTGAGGTAGTTGACGCCACCGAGCAGCACCAGCGCGACCGTGTCGCCCTCGGCCGCGAGGAAGTCGGTGACGTCCCGCGTCCGCAGGGTCTCCTCGCCGGGGCGGGGAGCCAGCCGGACCACGGTGGTGTCCGGGTCGAGGCCGTGGAAGCGGGCCTGGCTGCGCACCGCGTAACTGTCGGAGGGGAACGCGGCGTCCTCGACGACGATCCGGGTCCGCTGTGCGGCCGGCCGGTAGAAGCTCACCATCAGCAGGTGCAGGTTGACCGTGAGGGAGTTCATCACCACGGTCTCCGCGGGTGACGCGCCGACCAGTCGCGCGGCCGGCGCGGTCAACAGCTCGTGGTACGTCAGCCACGGCCGCTCGGCCGCCAGGTGTCCCTCGACGCCCAGCCGACGCCACGCGTCCAGGTCGGCGAGGAGTTCGCGGCGGGTGGCCCGGGGTTGCAGGCCGAGCGAGTTGCCGGCCAGGTAGGCGGCCTCCGGGTAACGGCCACCGTCGGCCGGCGGCACGAGGAAGAGGTGGCGGTGGCCGGGGTCGGCCTTGTCGAGGCGGTGGGCCTCCTGCTCGTCGCTGCGCACGTCCTCTCCCCCGCTCACATCGCCGTCCGGGCCGACCAGAGCTCCGGAAAGACCACCCGGGCCATGCTGCGCTGCAACCAGGCCAGGCCGGCGGAGCCACCGCTGCCGACCTTGGCGCCCATGGTGCGCTGGACGGCCTTGACGTGGTTCCACCGCCAGTCGCCGAACTGCTCTGCCACCTCGGTCAGCGCCTCCCCGAGCAGGCGGAGGTGGTTGTCGGGCCCGTCGTCGTCGTAGACCGCCAGCCAGGCCGCCTCCACCGCCGGGTGCGGGTGGTGCTCGACGGAGACGTCCCGGTCGAACACTTCGGCGGGGAGGTCGTGGCCGTGCCGGGCGAGCAGGGCGACCACGTCGTCCCAGAGGCTCGGCGCGGCGAGGGTGGCGCGCAGCTCGTCGTACACCTGCGGTTGGCGGCGGAACGGGCGGATCAGGGCCGGGTCGCGCAGGCCGAGCAGGAACTCCAGCCGCCGGTACATCGCCGACTGGAAGCCGGAGCCCTCGCCGAGGAGGTTGCGGAACCGGTTGAAGTCGGCCGGGGTCATCCAGCGCAGCCCACGCCAGGCGGCGTTGAGCCCCTCCAGGTGCAGCGCGGCCCGACGCAGCGGGGCCAGGGCGGCCCAGACCCGGTCGGCGCGCAGGTCCCGCTGGGCCTGACGCAGTTCGTGGCAGGTCAGTCCGAAGTAGAGCTCCATGATCTGGCTGACCATCAGGAAGGACATCTCGCCCGGGTCGTCGCTGAGCGGCTGCTGCAACCGGTGCAGCGTGCTGGCGTGCACGTACGTGTCGTACGGCACCCGGTCGGCGAACTCCAGGGTCGGCTCGCCGCCGTTGCGGGCCGCGCGTACGGCCCGCTGCTGCGGGGTGGCCGGGCGTACCGCCGCGGTGAGCGTCGTCGCCCGCCGGTCCGTCTGCTTCACGTCTCGTCACCTCCGTGGCCGGATACGACATGTTCCCGCGACACGCACGGTGGACGGAATGCAGATTCCACGGCGCTCTGATCCGATCACCTTCTGCCCTGAAGGTGTCACTGCCGTTTCGCCTGCGGAAGGTAAGGTCCGGAACGTGGACGAGATGGACTGGGCCCTGCTGCGGGAGTTGCAGGCCGACGCACGGCTGTCGTACAGCGAGCTGTCCCGGCGGGTGCACCTGTCGCCGCCGGCGGTGGCCGAGCGGGTGCGCCGGCTGGAGGAGACCGGGGTGATCCTCGGGTATCACGCCCACGTCGACCTGACCCGGGTCGGCCGCGGCGTGCTCGCATTGATCAGGATGTCCTGTTACGGGCCACGCTGCATCCTGCACGACCCGGAGGTGGCCGGCTGGCCGGAGATCCGCGAGATCCACCGGATCACCGGCGACGCGTGCAGCGTGCTGAAGGTCGCCGCCGGCTCGATGGAGGGCTTCGAGGCCGTCATCGACCGGCTCGCCCCGTACGGGCAGCCGTCCAGCACCATGGTGCTGTCCACCCCGCTGGGCTGGCACCCGGTCACTCCGCTGCCGTCCCGCGGCGGTACCGCCCCCACCCGGCGTCGCTGACCGGCCGGAAGGCCCGCGAGCGGCACCCCTGACGCGGGCAACCGCGGGTTTGCCGTCCCGGCAGCGGGAATGCAGGCGCGGACACCCGTCGCAGGATTCCGGCGAACGTGCCGGGAGGGGAGAATCATGCGGGGGCTCATCGGGCACCATCGTGCCTTTTCCGTCGTACTGGCGCTGGTCGTGGCGTTCGTGCTGATCGGGGCGACACCGGCCCGCGCGGGCGAGAACACCTTCGTCGAGGTCACGCCGAACACCGCGCAGGCCGGCAGCCGGGTGAACATCCGGGCCAGCTGCGACAAGGCCAACAACCAGCAGGCCACCGTGCAGTCCGACGCGTTCGGCCGGGTGGTGCTGCGACCGGACAACGGCTTCCTGACCGGGGCGGCCACCGTCCCGAGCGGCAAGGAGGCGGGCGACTATCCGGTCGACCTGCGCTGCGCCAACGGCAACACCGCCTCGACGGTGCTCACCGTGCTGAACATGGCCCAGCCGAGCAAGGGCCCCGCGACCGGGGGCGGCGGCACCGCGGACGACCGCGGGGCCGGCTCGCTGCTGCTGGTCGGCGGCCTGGTCGCGGTCGCCGTGGTGGCCGGCCTCGGGGTGTTCGGCGGTAGCCGCCGTCGGGCCGGGAACGGCTCCTGACCCCACGCCGCCATGGCCCGCGCACGTTCGCGCCCGCCACGGTCACCCCGGGTCCGGGCCGTCGCCCAGCTGGTGGCCCGCGTGGCCGGCCGCCTGCGCCGGGTGGCCGGCCACGCCGTCACCGCCAGCGTGACCACCACCGACCCGGTCGCGCACGCGGCTCAGGTACGGCCGGCGACCCGCCGCCCGGCCCGCCCGGCGCGGAGTGTCGCCGCGGGACCGGGGCTGCCGGTCGTGCTGGTCGCCGGACTGATGGTGCTGATCGTCGCGTTGCTCGGCGTCGAACGGGTGACCGGCCTCAGTCTGCTGCCGGACCGGTTCATCGCCGGACTGCGCCCGCCGCCGAGAGGGTTCCCGGTGCTACCGGCGAGCCCGCCGACCAGGATCGCGATCGACCGCATCGACGTGCGGGCACCGGTGCACCACGTCGGCATCGCCCCGGACGGCAGCATCGGGGTGCCGGATGCCGCCCGCGCGCAGGAGGCGGGCTGGTACGACCAGAGCCCCACGCCCGGCCAGTACGGCCCGACGGTGATCGTCGGCCACGTCGACACCAACACCGGGCCGGCCGTCTTCCACGGGTTGCGGAACCTGCGCGACGGCGACGAGGTCGAGGTGACCCGCGAGGACGGGAAGGTGGCCGTCTTCGAGGTCGACCAGGTGCAGCGGCACGGCAAGGAGAAGCTGCCGGTGGACGAGGTCTACGGCGACTTCAGCCGCCCCAACCTCCGGTTGATCACCTGTGGTGGCCGCTGGGTGGGTGGAGACACCGGCTACGCCGACAACGTGGTGGTGTACGCCTCGCTGGTCCGCGCCAGCGACGGGTGAGCAGGCCGGCTCAGGCCGCCTCGGTCTCGCGCAGCGACTCCCGCAGGTCGAGCCAGTCCGCCCAGCGGGGGTCGGGGGCGCGGTGGCCGAGCACCCGCCAGGCCGTCCCCTTGGGTGCGGCGGGCATGCTGTGCAACCGCCAGCCCAGTTCGGCGGGGGTCTTGTCGCCCTTGGTGTGGTTGCACCGGGCGCAGGCGGCGACCACGTTCTCCCACGCGTGCCGGCCGCCCCGGCTGCGCGGGAAGACATGGTCGATGGTCTCCGCAGGCCCCCGGCAGTACGCGCACCGCCCGCCGTCGCGGGCGAAGATGGCCCGCCGGGAGAGCCCGACGTGGGTGCGATACGGAACCCGGACGAAGCGGGTGAGCCGGACCACCGACGGGACCGGCAGGGCACTTCGGGCGCTGTGCAGGACACCCTCGCCGTCGGCGACGCAGACCGCCTTGGCGGACAGCACGAGGATCGCGGCGCGACGCACCGACACGACACACAGCGGCTCGTAGGTGGCGTTGAGAACCAGCGCGCCGGAGCCCACCGTGGGTCGTATGTCAGGCATCGTGCTCACCCTCCCGGTCCAGCCGCTCCCACCGCTGGCCACGCCGGTCGGGCCCCGGACACAGGGTGACCTCGACCGACGCCGGCGGGATCACCGACGTCCGTTGCGCCAATCGTCCCTGATAAGACCCCGGATTGCACCTACTAATCTCGCTTCTGGTAAGCGGATCACCCGCACCGGGACGGATCGCCCGTCCGGCGTGGTCGAACCCTGCCGTTGCCTGTCGGTCGACAGCCCTCGTCGGCCGCCAGTTGTCCACGTCACCCGGCGCACCGACGGCTCATGGGCCGGACGGCGACCCGGGGCGGCCGGCGGGTCGGCGGCCGGCCCCACTTCGCCGTGGGGTACGAAAGCAGGGTGCGCACCTCCGATCTGACGATCCTCGCCGAGCCGATCATCGACCCGTCCCCGTCGCAGAGCTGTCTCGACGATCTCATGTGCAAGGGTGTGTTGGACGTGACCGGATCGACCTGGTTCGCCGAGGGCAGCTACTGGATCCTGCTCAAGCCGCTGCGGATCGTCCTGATCCTGTTGCTGGCGCTCGTCGCCCGGTGGGCGTTGCACCGCACCATCAACCGACTGGTCCGCTCCACCAGTGAGAGCACGGTGCCCACCCTGCTGCGACCGCTGCGGGAGCGCATCCCGTCCGCGGCGGTCAACCCGGAGCAGTTCGTCCCGGAGCGGCGCCGGCAGCGCGCCGAGGCGATCGGTTCGGTGCTGCGCAGCATGGTCACCGCCTTCGTCTTCGGCATCGCGCTGCTGATGGTGCTCAAGGAGTTCAGTTTCGACCTCGCCCCGCTGCTGGCCAGCGCGGGCATCGCGGGCGTGGCCCTGGGCTTCGGCGCGCAGAGCCTGGTGAAGGATCTACTCGCCGGCCTGTTCATGCTCATCGAGGACCAGTACGGCGTGGGCGACACGGTCGACCTGGGCGAGGCCACCGGCGTGGTCGAGGCGGTGGGGTTGCGGGTCACCACGGTCCGTGACGGGCGTGGGGTGCTCTGGTACATCCGCAACGGCGAGATCGTCCGGGTCGGGAACAAGAGCCAGGGCTGGGCGCTGGTGGTGGTGGACCTGCCGATCGGGTTCGCCGGCACCGAGGAGGCCACCGCCGTGCTGCGTACCGCCGCGGCCTCGGTGGCCATGGACCCGGAGCTGGCGCCGGAGATCGTCGAGCCGCCGGAGGTGCTGGGCGTGGAGCAGATGACGGTCGACGGCGCGGTGATCAGGACGGTGGTCAAGACGACGGCGGACGGTCAGTTCGCCGTCGGCCGGGAGCTGCGCCGCCGGCTCGCCGAGGCGCTGGAGAACTCGGGTATCACCGCGAGGATCGCCGCCGCCCGGCTCTACCCGGGCCTGCCGATGGCGGCGCCGCCCGGCGGCGGTCCGGCCGGCGGGGCCGCCCCGCCCACCGGCCAGGGCGGCGCCACCTGACCGGGGATCCCGGCGACCACCAGCGACGATGTGGGCGCTTCCGCGCCGGCCGGAGCCGATGATCCGAATTCCGGGGGTTCCCGACCACAAGGCCCCTCGGGTATCGTCCGTTCGTTCAGTCGGAGATGCGACGATCAATCCGTTCGCCCTAGCCAGTTCTCAGACGATCGGGCAGAATCCGGAGCACGCGCTCCCGCCGGAGCGTGACCATTTCCTCGCTGATCCGTAGATCTGACGACGAGGCCCCGCCAGGCCGTCACGAGTGGCCGTCGGCGGGTCCGATGGAGGCGACGGTGTCCGACGAGCAAGCCTCTCCGGACGTTCCGGCAACCTTCCGTGAGGTGTTCGGCCAGCCCGAGTATCGAGCGATCTTCGCCGCCAGCCTCCTGTCCTGGGTCGGCGACTACCTCGCGAAGGCCGCGGTCACCGTCCTGGTCTACCGGGAGAGCGAGTCGATCGCCCTCTCCGCCGCCGCGTTCGCGGTCAGCTACCTGCCCTGGCTCGCCGGCGGGCCACTGCTCGCGGCACTGGCCGAGCGCTACCCGTACCGCCGGGTGATGGTGGTC
The DNA here is from genome assembly GCF_004348595.1 of Micromonospora sp. KC723. GTDB lineage: Bacteria > Actinomycetota > Actinomycetes > Mycobacteriales > Micromonosporaceae > Micromonospora. The sequence continues at coordinate 32,199 of NZ_SMKD01000020.1, read as the reverse complement.
TGCGACCTGGTCCGGATGACGCTGATGGCGCTGATCGCGGTGCCGCACGCACCGGTCTGGTTGATCCTCGCCCTGCTCTTCGCCACCACGCTCGCCAACCCGCCCAGCCAGGCGGCCAGGTCGGCGCTGATGCCGACCATCCTCAGCGGCGACCGGCTGGTCGTCGCGTTGTCGCTGAACGCCAGCGCCGGCCAGGCCGCTCAGGTCGTCGGTTACCTGCTCGGGGCCGCCGTGGCCGCGGTGAACCCGACCGTCGCGCTGCTGGCCAACGCGGCGACCTTCGCCGCATCGGCCGTACTGGTCCGGTGGGGCGTCCGCGACCGGGCCCCGGCGATGAGTGCCGCCCACCGCAGTCACCTGCTCCGCGAGACCGCCGAGGGGTTCCGCATCGTCTTCGGCAACCCCGTCCTGCGGGCGATCGCCGTGCTGGTCTTCAGCGCCATGCTCTTCTCCATCGTCCCCGAGGGGCTCGCCGCCGCCTGGGCCGGCGAGCGGGCCGACGCCCGGCTGGGCAGCGGCCCGGCGCAGGCCCTGATCATGGCGGCCGGCCCGGTCGGCTTCATCCTGGGTGGACTGCTGGTCGGGCGGGCGGTCGCGCCGGTCCGCCGGCTCGCCCTGATGCGCCCCCTGGCGGTGGCCGCTCCGCTGGTGCTGGTACCCGCGCTGCTCGACCCGCCGCCGCTGGTGGTGGCCCTGCTCGCCGCCGCCTGCGGCTTCGCCGTCGCGGGGGTGCTGCCGACCGCCAACGGGCTCTTCGTCCGCGCCCTGCCCAACGGGTTCCGGGCCCGCGCCTTCGGGGTGATGGCCACCGGGATGCAGGTGATCCAGGGGGCCGCCGTACTGGTCACCGGCCTGTTCGCCGACCGGTTCTCCATTCCCGTGGTGGTCGGCGTGTGGAGCGCCGCCGGTGTCCTGCTGATGCTCGTCGCGGCACTACGCTGGCCGGACGGGGCGACCGTCGAGGCGGCGGTGGCGGAGGCCAGCCGGGCCAACGCCGGCGAGGCGACCGACCGGGACGCGTCCCGCGCTGCCGTCGGGGCCCACCCCGCCGCCGGCCGGCCCGCCCCGGACGGCCGGCCCGACGAACGGACCGCCGCGGCCCCGCGGTGACGTGATCGTGGCCCCCATGTGGTGGGCGGCGACCACCGGCTCCGGACGCCTGGCAGGATGGAACGGTGAACCCCGCAGGTGAGTCCGACCGTACCGAGCCGTCGACGACCTTCTTCGAAGCGGTCGGCGGCGAGCCCACCTTCCGCAAGCTGGTCGACGAGTTCTACGCCGGCGTCGCCACCGACCCCCTGCTGCGCCCGATGTACCCCGAGGAGGACCTCGGGCCGGCCGCCGACCGGCTGACCCTCTTCCTCATGCAGTACTGGGGTGGCCCGCACACCTACTCGTCCCAGCGTGGGCATCCGCGGCTGCGGATGCGGCATGCGCCGTACCGGATCGGCGCCGCCGAGCGGGACGCGTGGCTGCACCACATGCGACGCGCGGTGGACCGGCTGGACCTGCCGCCGGAGATCGCCGGGGCGCTCTGGGACTACCTGGAGCGGGCGGCCTACTTCATGGTCAACGTCATGGAGGACCCGGCCGGCTAGCCGTGCCGGCTGGCGGCCCGCACCCGCCGCCCGGCGGGCCTACAGCAGCGCGCCCTCGTCGTGCAGCCAGTCGACGAAGGTGGTCGCGACGGCCGCCCCACAGTCGAGCATCTCCACCAGGAGCGCGTCGTGGGTGCCGGCGCCGAGCGGCACCTGGAGCTCGGCGTAGATGGGTAGCTGGCCGCGCTCGGTCGGGTCGCCGACGTAGGCCTTGCAGAACCGGCGGGTGTGGTTCCACTCGTTGACCACCCGGTAGGCCCGGTCCGCCCAGTCCGGGGGGACGGTGGCGTGTGGACGGGCGCGCATCACCAGGATCTCGTCCTCCGGGCCCTCCAGAGTGACCAGCACCGCGTGCCGTTCCCACATGGCCAGCAGGTTGCCGTCACCGTCGGCCAGGTAGCGCACGTCGAGCAGGTCGAGCGCGTCGCAGACCCGGCGCAGGGTGACCGGCGCGACCGCGGGAGGCCTGTCGCCGATCCCCGGCCGGTCGTTGGCCGTGCAGTCGTCACCCGGCTGCCGGGGGGACGGAGGCCCAACCCGGACGGTGCTGTCCACTGTGATCCCGCTTCGAGTTTCCTGGTCGCCACCTGCGGCGGAACCCGGGCGCCATGACCACCACGGCATCGCTCGCGCACCTCACTCCCCAGCGGATCCGGACGCCTACGGTGCGTTGGATCCGAGGATGGACGGTACCCGGATAGCCGGCCTGAGACACCCCCCCAACGGCAGCCCCAACCTAGAAGAATGACCGTGGGTCATACTTTCGGGTGATCCTTGCGCGGTTGGATGGCAAGTTCGGAGACCTTCCGCGACCATGCCGCTCCGTACGGTCCGACCAGTCCGACCCACCGACCGGCCACCCGGACCTGGACCGCGCCGGCCGCGCCGACCGGCCCGAGGAAACCCATCCGGACCACCCCCTGCACCAACCGCTGGCTCACCTCGACCGGCTCACCCGGCGCGTCGTCGGGGGTCACCACGACCGCGACATGGTCCAGCAACGCGTCGCGCAGCATCCGCTGCCCCACCGCACGCCCCCCGATCCCGTGCGCCGCCGCGCTGCGCAGGGTGCCCGCCGCCGCCTCGGCGATCCGGCGCAACTCCCCGACCGGCACCTCCTCCACCGTGCGGCTCGTCACCGGCGGCAGCGGCCAGCGCCACCGGTCGTCCCGCCGGGGCGGCAGCGTGGCGTCGGCCGACTCCAGCCGGGCCAGCAGGTCGGCGGCGACGACGGTGACGTCGCCGGGGGCACTGCCGGCGACCGTACGGGCCACCAGCACGTCCCACGGCAGCCGAGCCCACAACGCCGTCCGCCCGGCTCCGTCGACCGGTCGGAGCCGGACCACGGTGGTCGGGTCGAAGCGGACCAGCCGGGCCAGGAAGGCGCCGGCGTCGGGCACCCCGTCCAGACCGTGGCCCGGCGTCACCGCCGCCCCGCTCACCCCGGCCCGCCGATGGGCGCGTACGACAGCAGGAAGGCCCGCTCCTCGTCGCTGATCCGCCGGGGCCGCTTCGCCACCAGGTCGAACGGCACCAGCACGGAACGGGCGGTGCTGGCCAGCACGTCGCCGTCGTACAGCTCGTAGGCGACGGTGAACGAGCCGGCGCGGATCTGCTCCACCCACAGTTCGATACGGACGGTCGGGGCCGTCTCCGCGGTGGCCCGACCCAGGGCGTAGTCGATCGGACGCAGGTAGTCGACCTCGTGCCGGCGGATGACCACCCCGTCGGCGAACGAGTCGACGCCCCACGCCCGGCCGCCGGCGAACATCATCGCCACCCGGGCCTCCTCGTAGAGAGTGAGGAAGCGGGCGTTGTTGACGTGGCCGTACGCGTCCAGGTCGGACCAGCGCAGCGTGCAGTGGTAGACGAACCGGTCCGCCATGCTCAGTCGCGGGTGAGCTTGCGGTAGGTCACCCGGTGCGGGCGGGCCGCCTCCGCGCCGAGCCGGTCGATCTTGTTCTTCTCGTACGCCTCGAAGTTGCCCTCGAACCAGAACCACTTGGCCGGGTTCTCGTCGTCGCCCTCCCAGGCCAGGATGTGCGTGGCGACCCGGTCGAGGAACATCCGGTCGTGGGAGATGACCACGGCGCAGCCGGGGAACTCCAGCAACGCGTTCTCCAGGCTGGAGAGGGTCTCCACGTCCAGGTCGTTGGTCGGCTCGTCGAGCAGGATCACGTTGCCGCCGATCTTCAGGGTCAGCGCCAGGTTGAGCCGGTTGCGCTCGCCGCCGGAGAGCACCTTGGTCGGCTTCTGCTGGTCCGGGCCCTTGAAACCGAACGCGGCGATGTACGCCCGCGACGGCATCTCGACCTTGCCGACCATCAGGTAGTCGAGGCCGTCGGAGACGACCTCCCAGACCGTCTTGTCGCCGTCGAGGCCCTGCCGGTTCTGGTCGACGTACGACAGCGAGACGGTGTCGCCGACGCGGACCTGGCCGGCGGTCGGCTGCTCCAGCCCGACGATGGTCTTGAAGAGGGTGGTCTTGCCGACGCCGTTCGGGCCGATGATGCCGACGATGCCGTTGCGCGGCAGCGAGAACGACAGGTTGTCGATCAGCAGCCGGTCGCCGAAGCCCTTGCTGAGGTTCTGCGCCTCGATGACCGTGTTGCCCAGGCGCGGGCCCGGCGGGATCTGGATCTCCTCGAAGTCCAGCTTCCGGGTCTTCTCCGCCTCGGCGGCCATCTCGTCGTAGCGGTCGAGACGAGCCTTGGACTTGGTCTGGCGGGCCTTGGCGTTGGAGCGGACCCACTCCAGCTCCTCGGTGAGCCGCTTCTTCATCTTGGCGTCGCGGCGTCCCTCGACGGCCAGCCGGGCGGCCTTCTTCTCCAGGTAGGTGGAGTAGTTGCCCTCGTACGGGTAGGTCCGGCCGCGGTCCAGCTCCAGGATCCAGTTGGCCACGTTGTCGAGGAAGTACCGGTCGTGGGTGATCGCCATGACGGTGCCGGCGTACTTTGCCAGGTGCTGCTCCAACCACTGCACGCTCTCCGCGTCCAGGTGGTTGGTGGGCTCGTCGAGCAGCAGCAGGTCGGGCGCCTCGAGCAGGAGCTTGCAGAGGGCGACCCGGCGGCGCTCACCACCGGAGAGTTGGGTGACGTCGGCGTCCGGCGGCGGGCAGCGCAGCGCGTCCATCGCCAGTTCGAGCTTGGAGTCGATGTCCCAGGCGTCGGCGTGGTCCAGCTCCTCCTGGAGCCGGCCCATCTCCTCCATCAGCTCGTCGGAGTAGTCGGTCGCCATCTGCTCGGCGATCTTGTTGAACCGCTCCAGCTTGGCCTTGGTCTCGGCGACCGCCTCCTCGACGTTGCCGAGGACGGTCTTGGCGTCGTTGAGCGGGGGCTCCTGGGCGAGCATGCCGACGGTGTAACCGGGCATGAGCCGGGCCTCACCGTTGCTCGGCCGGTCGACCCCTGCCATGATCTTGAGAAGGCTGGACTTACCGGCGCCGTTCGGACCGACCACACCGATCTTGGCCCCCGGCAGGAAGTTCAGCGTCACGTTGTCGAGCACGACCTTGTCGCCGTGCGCCTTGCGCGCCTTTTCCAGGACGTAGATGAACTGGGCCACGGTGCGGGCTACCTCCGTCGGTTGCGGTCGCGAGCTTGTGGGGCGCGGGCGCGGGCGGCGACCGCCGCCCGCCGCCGGCCGGGGCCGGCCGCGCGCACGCCGTCGCCAATCCTGACAGGTACGGCCCGCCGCGCCCACATCACCCCGCCGCTCCGGAGCCCGGGAGCAGGAGTGTCAACAAGATCACGATTAGGGTTCGGCGGTTCTGGGACGGGTAGGTGAGTCCGGCACGGGGGCCAAGACGCCGCAGCTACGCTCAGTACGCTCATCGCGGTGGACCCGTCAGCACCCGGAGGTGGCCGATCGTGACCGTCCGTAGCTCCTTTGTCGTAGTGGCGAACCGACTGCCGGTCGACGAGGTGAGCACACCCGAGGGACGGCAGTGGCGACGCAGCCCTGGTGGGCTGGTCACCGCGCTGCACCCCGTCCTCGCCGAGCACCAGGGCACCTGGGTCGGTTGGGCCGGCGGCACCGGCGCCGCGCCGGAGCCGTTCGACCTGGAGGGCATCCGGCTGCACCCGGTGCCGCTGAGCGCCGAGGAACTGGAGCGGTACTACGAGGGCCAGTCCAACGCCACCATCTGGCCGCTCTACCACGACGCGGTCGAGACACCGGCCTACAAGCGCCGCTGGCGCGAGGCGTACCGCCTGGTCAACGCCCGCTTCGCGGAGGCCGCGGCGGACGTCGCGGCCGAGGGCGCGACGGTCTGGGTGCAGGACTACCAGCTCCAGTTGGTCCCGGCGATGCTGCGCGAGCTGCGACCCGACCTGAAGATCGGTTTCTTCCTGCACATCCCGTTCCCGCCGATCGAGCTGTTCATGCAGATGCCGTTCCGCACCGAGATCCTGCGCGGCCTGCTCGGGGCCGATCTGGTCGGGTTCCAGCAGCGGCTGGCCGCGCAGAACTTCGTCCGGCTGGCCCGGCACCTGCTCGGCCTGCGCTACGAGGGCCAGATGATCCAGGTGGACGGCCGCCAGGTGAAGGCGGGCGCCTTCCCCATCTCCATCGACACCAGGGAGATGGAACGGCTGGCCGAGGACCCGGCGATCCAGGCCCGGGCCAAGCAGATCCGCGAGGAACTCGGCAACCCGAAGACGATCATCCTGGGCGTCGACCGGCTGGATTACACCAAGGGCATCGAGCTTCGGCTCAAGGCCTTCCGCGAACTTCTCGCTGACGGAAAGTTGACAGTTCCCGACGCGGTTATGGTGCAGGTCGCCACCCCCAGCCGGGAGCGTGTGGAGCACTACCAGGCACTTCGCGTCAAGGTAGAACGAGAGGTTGGTCGGATTAACGGCGAATTCGGTCGAGTCGGCGTGCCTGCGGTGCATTATCTGCATCAGTCGTACAGTCGCTCCGAACTGGCCGCGCTGTACGTCGCGGCCGACGTGATGATGGTTACCCCGCTGCGAGACGGAATGAATCTGGTGGCCAAGGAGTACGTGGCATCGCGCGCCGACCAGGGCGGCGCGCTCGTGCTCAGTGAGTTCGCCGGCGCCGCCACCGAGCTGCGCCAGGCGTTCCTGTGCAACCCCCACGACCCCGACGCCGTCAAGGACGCTCTCCTGCGGGCCGTGCACGTGGAGAAGCCGGAGGCCCGTCGACGCATGCGGATCATGCAACGTCATCTACGCACCCACGACGTGGGGCACTGGGCGAAATCGTTCCTGACCGAACTCGGCACGCCCGGGGCGGAGGCCGAGTGAACGCGCCCACCGACATCGTGACCCCGCCCGCGGGGACGATGGATCCCGAGCTGCGGGCGGCCATCGGGCGCATCGCCCGGGTGCCGCAGCTCTTGGTCGCCTGCGACTACGACGGCACGCTCGCGCCGATCGTCGCCGACCCGAGCAAGGCCGTGCCGCTGCCGGAGTCGGTGGCCGCGGTCCGCGCCCTGGCCGCGCTGCCACAGACCACCGTCGCGGTGGTCTCCGGTCGCGCGCTGCGAGACCTCGCCGCGCTGTCCCGGCTGCCCAGCGAGGTGCACCTGGTCGGCAGCCACGGCTCCGAGTTCGACATCGGCTTCGTCGAACGGCTCTCCCCCGAGCTGGTCGCCGTCCGCACCCGGCTGCGCGACGCGCTGCGCGAGATCGCCATCGCCCACCCCGGCGTACGGCTGGAACGCAAACCGGCCAGCGTCGCCGTGCACACCCGCGGGGTGGACCCGCAGGTCGCCGCGGCAGCCGTCGAGGCGGTCCGCAACGGCCCCGCCACCTGGCCGGACGTCACGGTCACCCAGGGTAAGGAGGTCATCGAGCTGTCGGTGGTCGCCACCCACAAGGGCACCGCCGTCGACCAGCTGCGTACCCAGCTGTCGGCCAGCGCGGTGCTGTTCATCGGTGACGACGTCACCGACGAGAACGCCTTCGGCAACCTGCACGGCCCCGACATCGGCATCAAGATCGGCCCCGGGGACACCCAGGCGCACTTCCGGGTCGCCGAGCCGCTCGACGCCGCCCGGGCGCTCGGCCTGCTGCTGGAGACCCGCCGGCACTGGCTCTTCGGCGAGCGGGCCGTACCGATCGAACGGCACTCGATGCTGGCCAACGGCCGTACGGTCGCCCTGCTCACCCCCGACGCCAAGGTCACCTGGCTCTGCCACCCCAAACCCGACTCGGCGGCGATCTTCGCCGACCTGGTCGGCGGCAGTCCGGCCGGCCACTTCACCGTCGGGCCGGAGAAGGGCGGCATCCCGCTCGGGCAGCGCTACCGCAACGGCACGATGACCGTCGAGACCCGCTGGTCCGGCCTCACCGTCACCGACTGGCTGGACCTGCCGGCCGCCGAGACCACCCCGGACGGCACGGCCGTGGTCAGCGGCGACTCCACCCTGGTCCGCGTGCTCACCGGCACCGGGCGGGCCCGGATCGAGTTCGCCCCGCGCCCCGAGTTCGGGCAGGTCCAGGTCCAGCTCCAGCCGATGGACGACGGCCTGCTGGTGCTCGGCTCCAACGAGCCGGTGTCGCTGTACGCCCCCGGCGTGGAGTGGGAGGTCGGCAACGACGGCGGGTACGAGACGGCGCGTGCCGTGGTCGACCTGCGCGCCGCCGGTGGGCAGGTCGTGCTGGAGCTACGCTTCGGCACGCACAGCCTGGAGCACCACCTGGTGCCGGTCCACGAGCGGCAGGCCGCGGCCGAGCAGCCGTGGAAGGACTGGGTGGCCTCGCTGCGGCTGCCGAACACCGAACGCGAACTGGTCGCCCGCAGCGCGCTCACCCTGCGCGGGCTCTGCCACCAGCCCACCGGTTCGATCCTCGCTGCCGCCACCACCTCGCTGCCCGAGGAACTGGGCGGCGTCCGGAACTGGGACTACCGGTACTGCTGGCTGCGCGACGCGGCGATGACCGCCCGCGCGCTGGTCGACCTCGGCTCCACCGAGGAGGCCGAGGGGCTGCTGCGCTGGGTCGACGGCGTCATCGAGCGCACCGGCGGGCACCCGGAGCGGCTGCACCCGCTCTACACGGTCGACGGCTACGAGCTGGGCGCCGAGGCGGTCATCGACACCCTGCCCGGGTACGCCGGCTCCCGGCCGGTCCGGGTCGGGAACCTGGCCAACCACCAGCTTCAGCTCGACGTGTTCGGGCCGGTCGCCGACCTGATCGCCGCCGTGGCCGACGCCCGCGGCTCGGTCCGCGAGGACGAGTGGCGGGTGCTGGAGAACATGGTCGAGGCGGTCCGCCGCCGCTGGCACGAGCCCGACCACGGCATCTGGGAAGCCCGCCTGCCGCCCCGGCACCACGTCTTCTCCAAGGTGATGCTGTGGATGACCGTGGACCGGGCGCTGCACGTGGTGCGCCGGCACGGCGGCGAGGACCGGCCCGAGTGGGTGGAGTTGCGGGACCGGATCGGCGCCAACGTGCTGGAGAACGGCTGGCACGAGGAGGTCGAGGCGTACAGCGTCGCGTACGGCGACGAGGACATGGACGCCTCCTCGCTCTGGATCGGCCTGTCCGGGCTGCTTCCGGGCGACGACCCGCGCTTCCTCTCCACGGTGCTGCGGATCGAGGCGGACCTGCGCAGCGGCCCGGTCGTCTACCGGTACCACTGGGACGACGGCCTGCCCGGTCGGGAGGGCGGCTTCCACATCTGCACGGCGTGGCTGGTCGAGGCGTACCTGCGCACCGGTCGCCGCACCGACGCGGAGGAGCTGTTCACACAGATGGTCGACACCGCCGGCCCGACGGGACTGCTCCCCGAGCAGTACGACCCGCTCGCCGAGCGAGGCCTGGGCAACCACCCGCAGGCGTACAGCCACCTCGGTCTGATCCGCTGCGCCCTGCTGCTGGACAACATGCTCAAGCAGTGACCTGACCGACGGCGGCCGGAGACACCCGTCTCCGGCCGCCGTCGCGCGTCCACCCCCGGCGAGGCCCCCTGGTTGCCGCGTAGCGGTCCCCCGGCGACTACACCGCCACCTGCCGCCTCCGGAGTCGACCAAGTCGACCGAGTGACAGGGTCAGGCGTCGAGCGCGCCCACCACGGCCCCGATCACCACGATGGCCGGCGGACGCAGACCCGCCTCGACCACGTCCGCCGCCACGACGCCGAGGGTCGACCGCAGGCTGCGCTGGGTGCCGGTGGTGCCCTCCTGGATCACCGCCACGGGGGTCGACGGGTCCTTGCCGTGGCGGGTGAGGGTCTCCGTGATCGCCGCCAGGTTCTTCAGGCCCATCAGCACCACGAGGGTGCCGCGCAGACCGGCCAGGGCCTCCCAACGCACCAGCGAGTCCGGCGAGTCCGGGGCGACGTGCCCGGAGACGACGGTGAACTCGTGCGCCACCGCCCGGTGGGTGACCGGGACACCGGCCACCGCCGGCACGGCGATCGCGCTGGTCACGCCGGGGACCACGGTGACCGGTACGCCGGCGGCGGCACAGGCCAGCAACTCCTCACCGCCGCGGCCGAAGACGTACGGATCGCCGCCCTTGAGCCGGACCACGAACTTCCCCGCCAGGGCCCGGTCCACCAGAATGCGGTTGATCTCCTCCTGGGCACGGGACGGCCCGTACGGGATCTTCGAGGCGTCGACCAGCTCGACGTCGGGGCGCAACTCGTCCAGCAGCAGCCCCGGTACCAGCCGGTCAGCCACCACCACGTCCGCCTCGGTGAGCAGCCGCCAACCCTTGACGGTGATCAACTCGGGGTCGCCGGGGCCGGCCCCCACCAGCGCCACCCGCCCGGGTTCGGCCCCGGTGGCCGCCGTCGCGGCCAGGCCGGTACGGACAGTCAGCAGGTCGCGTACCGCGTCGCGGACGGTCATCGCCCGGCGCGGATCCCCACCGCCGAACACGGCCACGGTGACCGGGCCGTGCCGGGTCACCGCCGGGGTCCAGGCGGTGGCCGCGACGCGGTCGTCGGCGCGTACGCAGAAGACGCGCCGCTCGGCGGCGGCGGCGCTGACCGCCGCCGCGGCGAGCCGGTCGTCCACCGCGACCTGGACCAGCCAGGCCCCGTCGAGGTCGTCCGGGGTGAAGCGGCGGGGTGCCCAGTGCAGCCGGCCGGCGTCGACGTACGCGCGCAGGGCGGGGGTCAGCTCCGGCGCGACGAGGAACACGTCGGCACCCGCGTCGAGCAGCGCCGGCACCCGCCGGGTGGCGACGGCTCCCCCGCCCACCACGACCACCCGCCGGCCGGTCAGCCGCAACCCGAGGGGATAGGGACTGGCGGTCACTTCTCCGAGACCCCCGCCGCGTCGAAGGTGGCGACCTCGTGCAGCACCCGCACCGCGCCGGTGACCACCGGCAGCGCCAGCAGCGCCCCGGTGCCCTCACCGAGCCGGAGCCCGAGGTCGATCAACGGGTGCAGCCCGAGGTGGCGCAGCGCGACGGTCGCGCCCGGCTCGGCCGACCGGTGCCCGGCCACCATCGCGCCGACGGCGTCCGGGGCCAGGGCCGCCGCGGCGAGCGCCGCGCTGGCCGCGATCACGCCGTCCAGCAGCACCGGGACGCGGCGGGCGGCGCCACCCAGGATCAGGCCGACCAACGCGGCGTGCTCCAGACCACCGACGGCGGCCAGCACACCCAGCGGGTCGCCCGGGTCGGGCCGGTGCCGGCGCAGCGCGGCCCGCACCACGTCGATCTTGCGCTGGTACGTCTCGTCGTCGACGCCGGTGCCGCGCCCGGTGACCCCGGCCGGGTCGACGCCGGTGAAGGTGGCGACCAGCGCGGCGGACGGGGTGGTGTTCGCGATGCCCATGTCACCGGTGAGCAGGATGCCGGCACCGGAGTCGACCAGTTCGGCGGCGACCCGGACGCCGGTCTCCACCGCCGCCCGGACCTCGTCCCGGGTGAGGGCGGCGGTGACGGCCATGTCCCGGGTGCCGCGACGGACGTTCGCGGCCACCAGTCGCGGCCCGGCCGGCGACCCGGCGGTGTCGACCGGCAGTGCGGTGGCGACGCCGACGTCGACCACGGTGACCGAGGCGCCGGCCTGCCGGGCGAAGGCGTTGACCACGGCCCCGCCGGCCAGGAAGTTGCCGATCATCTGGGCGGTGACCTCCTGCGGCCAGGGAGTCACCCCCTGGGCGTGCACGCCGTGGTCGCCGGCGAAGATCGCGACCGCGGCCGGCTCGGGCAGCGGTGGCGGGCAGGCCCCGGCCAGCCCGGCGAGGCGTACGGAAAGGTCTTCCAGGGCCCCGAGGGAACCGGCCGGCTTGGTCAGCCGTGCCTGGAGGTCCCGGGCGGCGGCCATCGCCGGCTCGTCGAGCGGCCGGATCGCCGCGATGGTGGTCTCCAACATCATGCCTCCAGGATCTCGCCCAGTACCCGGGTGAACGCGTCGGAGGTCGCCGGGTCGCGGACGGCCACCCGCAGCCAGTCGGGGCCCAGCCCGGGGAAGGTGTCGCCGCGGCGCACCGCCCAGCCCCGCTCGCGCAGCGTCTCGCGTACCCGGTCCGCGCCGGACAGGTGGATCAGGACGAAGGCGCTGGCCGGGCGGCCCGCGACGCGTACCCCGGGCAGGGCCGCCAGGCGTGCCACCAGGTGGTCGCGGTCGGCGGCGAGTCGGGCGGCGATGGCGCGCTCGGCCGCGACCGCGGCCGGCGTGGCGATCGCGGCGGCGGCGGCGAGCGCCGGAGTGGAGACGGCCCAGAGCGGTTGCCCGGCCGCGAGGCGCGCCAGCAGCGCGGCCTCACCGAGCAGGTAGCCGATCCGCAGGCCGGCCAGTCCCCAGGTCTTGGTGAGACTGCGGACCACGACCAGTCCGGGCAGGTCACGCCGGCCGGCGAGCGACTCCGGCTCGCCGTCGACGCCCGGGGCGAGGGTCGTGTCGGCGAACGCCTCGTCGACCACGAGGACCCGACCGGGCCGGGCCAGCGCGGCCAGGTCGGCGGCGGGATGCAACACCGAGGTGGGATTGGTCGGGTTGCCGATTATCACCAGGTCGGCGTCGGCGGGCACCCGTGCCGGGTCGAGGCGGAAGCCCTCGGCCGGGTCGAGCAACACCCGTTCGACGGTGTGCCCGGCGGCCCGCAGCGCCGCCTCCGGCTCGGTGAACTGCGGGTGCACCACCACCGGTCGGCGTACCCCGGTCAGGGCGCGGGCGATCAGCACGAAGCCCTCGGCGGCACCTGCGGTGAGCAGCACCTCCTCCGGGGGACGGCCGTGCCGGGCGGCGACGGCCGCGCGGGCCGGCCGGGGGTCGGGGTACGTGGCCAGGTCGGCCAGGGCCGCGGTGACCGGGTCGGCCAGCCAGTCGGGCATCTCGTCCCGCCGGACGTTGACCGCCAGGTCCACCAGGCCGGGGGTGGCCTCGGCGTCGCCGTGGTGGGCGAGGTCGGGTTCGACCGTGGCCGTGCCGCGCCCCGGGCCGGTGTCGGCGGCCGGCTGGTCCCGGGTGGTCGGCTCCGCGCCGATCAGTTGCCCACGCATGTCCGGAATCCTGCCGGGAAGCCGCTCCACTGGACAGCCGATCCCACCGTGGGCCGCGTCACCACCGGACCCCGTTCATGAGTTCTTCTCATACGCGAATCGGAAATGTCATAACTTAACCCCGTGAGCAACCGACCCCTTGCCGCCGCTGGTCGTTCCCTCCCACTCCTTCGTGCCGGTCTGATCACCGGCCTCGTCGTCGCCGCGCTGGCCTACCCACTGGCCGCCGCCACCGGCCTGGGCGCCAAGGCCACCGCACACGCCATGGAACACAAGACCGACATCCTGCGCACCGCCATGCCGGCCGAGACGTCGTACCTCTACGCCCCCGACGGCAAGACGATCCTGACCATGTTCTACGAGGAGTACCGGCAGTACACGAAGCTGTCGGACATGTCGCCGACCATCCAGCAGGCGATCATCGCCGCCGAGGACAACCGCTTCCACCAGCACCGCGGCGTCGACCCGAAGGGTGTCGCCCGCGCCTTCGTGGCCAACGCCCGCTCCAGCGGCGTCTCCCAGGGCGCCTCCACCATCACCATGCAGTACGTCCGGATGGCGCTGCGGGACAGCGCCACCACCCCGAAGGAGGTCCAGGAGGCCACCCAGCAGACCAGCATCCGCAAGATCAGGGAGATGCGCATGGCGCTGGACATCGAGAAGGAACTGACCAAGGACGAGATCCTGGAGCGTTACCTCAACTCGGCATACTTCGGGCACCGGGCGTACGGCATCTACGCCGCCGCGCAGATCTTCTTCTCGAAGACCCCGGCCACCCTCACCCCCGTCGAAGCGGCCACCCTCGCCGGGCTGGTCAAGTCCCCGTCCGAGTACGACCCGATCACCTCCGACAAGAAGGCGGCCACCGGACGGCGCAACTACGTGCTCGACCGGATGGCTCAGCTCGGCTACCTGTCCCCCGACGCCGCCGCGGCGGCCAGGGCCGAACCCATCCGGACCAAGGTCACCACCCCGGCCAACGACTGCGCCTCCATCAACCCCAAGTACACCACCTGGGGCTTCTACTGCGACTACGTGAAGAACTGGTGGAGCGCCCAACCCGCCTTCGGCCAGAACCGGCTGGAGCGGATGGACAAACTACGCCGCGGCGGCTACCGCATCGTGCTGGCCCTCGACCCGAAGGTCCAGGCGGCGGCCGAGGAGAACGTCGGCGCCAAGGACAACGTCGGCAGCCCGTTCGCCAACGGCATCGTGGTCGCCGAACCGGGCACCGGCCGGATCAAGGCGATGGCGGTCAACCGGAACTACTCACTCGACCTCAGTGAGAACGGCCCCAGCTCCAATCCGGAGGCCGGCCCGAAGGTCAAGGCCAACTACCCGAACACCGTCGCGCCCCTGCTCGGCGGCGGCAGCCTGCCCGGCTACCAGGCGGGCTCGACGTTCAAGATGTTCCCGATGCTCGCCGCCCTCGACGCCGGCATGCCGCTGTCGACCGCGTTCGACTCGCCGCACCGCTACCACTCCGAGGTGTACGACGGCTGGTCGCCCTCGAACGCCAGCGGCGCGATGACCGGGCGGCAGACCATGTGGTCCGGCTTCGGCAAGTCGGTGAACACGTACTTCGTCTGGCTGGAGGAGCAGGTCGGCGCGGACCGGGCGGTGCGCATGGCCGAACAGCTCGGGCTGCGCTGGCGAACCGACGTGGACCGCGAGCACGCCTCGCCGGCCAAGGCCAAGAAGTGGGGCGCGTTCACCCTGGGCGTCTCCGACGCCACCCCGCTGGAGATGGCCAACGCGTACGCCGCGGTCGCCGCCGACGGGCGGTACTGCGAGGCGATCCCGGTCAACTCGATCACCAAGCGGGACGGCACGCCCGCCACCTACCGGACCGCCAGCGGGATCGAACGCGAGGTGGCCAAGCCACGGTGCCGGCAGGTGGTGAACGCCGACGCGGCCCGAGCCGCCACCGACGCCGCCCGGTGCCCGACCGGCGACACACCGGCCAGGGGAAGCTGCGGCGGTTGGTCGACCGCCGACAGCGTCCGGGGCACGGTGGGCCGTCCGGTCGCCGGCAAGACCGGCACCACGGACAGCACCCGGTCGGCCTGGTTCGTCGGCTACACCCCGGAACTCGCGGCGGCCAGCTTCATCGCCGACCCGGACAACCCGTTCAACGCCGTGGGTGACGGGCAGTCCCAGATTCCCATCCACGCGGTGGCCAACACGCTCAAGGCCGCCCTGAAGGGCACCCCGGTCCGCCAGTTCAGCCCGCCGTCGGACCAGATCGTGGGGTGACCGGGGAGTGGTCGGGGGCTCCGCCCCGGGGATGGTGCGGTTCCCGGCGCGGAGCCCTCCACACACCCCGGCTCGCCCGCCGGGCCGGGCCGGGCGCCGACCGGCACGTTCAGTGCAGGTCCGCGGTGACCAGGGACCACAGCTCCAGGTCGACCCGGGCGCCACGGACGAACCCCGCGTTGCGCAACAGGCCCTCGTAGCTGAACCCAGCCTTCTCGGCCACCCGGCGCGACGCCGTGTTGCCCGGCGCCACCCGCAACTCCACCCGCTGGAAGCCGTGCTCCAGGATCAGCGCGATGGCCAGCGCGTCCACCGCCTCGGCCGCCAGGCCGAACCCCCGGGCGTGCGGCGCGAGGGCGTACGACACCTCGGTGAGCCGGGCACCCCAGTCGGTGCGCCGGGTCCACAGACAGCCGACCACCCGGCCGTCCTCCCGGCGCAGCACCGCGTAGTGGTCGCCGTCGCCGCTGTCCCGCCGCTGCCGGGCCAGGTCGGTGCACCAGGCCAGCCCGTCGATCCGCCCGGCGGAGTCGGCCAGCGGCAGCCACCGCTGGGTCTGCCGGTCGGCGAACACCTCGTCCACCGCCTCCGCGTCGGCCGCGACGAGCTGGCGAACCTCCGTCCGGGGGGTGGAAACCGTCAGCGCCGGAAAGCGGCGCACCGCCACCTGCCCGATCACGCCGGCGCCCCGACGCCCTGGGCGTGCCGGGCCGCCGCGACCAGCCGGACCGCCACCGTGGGATCCGCCGCCCAGTGCAGGCCGAGCTGCGAGGCGTGCACGCCCCGCCAGACGAAGCCCTCCGGCGCGCCACCGCCCCAGCTCCACGCCGGGTGCTCGCCGGCGCGGGGAGTGAGCACCGCCGCGTGCTGCTTGTAACCCCGCACCGCCGTGCCCGCCTCGGCGACCACGCTGCCCGTCCGGGCGGTCGCCTCCCGGTAGCCCACGACCAGGCCGTCGCGGGTCACGCCGGTCGCGTCCAGCACCCCGCACATCGGCAGGCCGTCCAGCTCCCGGGAGAGCCAGAGCAGACCGGTGCCCTCGGCCACCACCGGACGGCCGGTGCGGGCCAGCTCGGCCACCGCGATGCAGAGCCGCCGGTTGGCGGACAGGTCCCCGGCGCACGCCTCGGGCAGGCCCGCGCCGACCACCAACGCCCGGGTACCGGCCGGCAACGACTCGTCGCGCAGCGGATCGAGGATGACCACCTCGGCGCCGGCGGCACCCAGCAGCTCGGCCGTCTCCGCGTAGCTGTAGCCGCCGCCCGGCCCACCGGCCAGCGCCACCACCGGGGCGGACCCGGTCGCGGTGTCGCCGGTGGCGGACCCGGCCGGAGCGCTGTCGCCGAGCCCCGGCACCCCGATCGCGGGCGACCAGGGCGGGACCGACAGGGGCGGCGCGGACCGGCCCAGGGCGAGCAGCCGATCCAGCTCGACGGTGGCGGCGACCGCCTCGCCGAGTCGACGCACCGCCCGGGCGGCCTCGGGGTCACGCCGGACCACCGGCAGCACCCCGTGCCGGCGGGCGGGCAGCACCGGCGGCAGCTCGTGGCGGCGCAGCGCGCCGTAGACCGGTACGTCGATGTCGTCAAGCGCCTCGCGGAGCATCGTCTCGTGCCGCGGGGAGGCCACCTGGGTGAGGATCACCCCACCCAGCCAGAGCTGCTCGTCGTACGACCGGAAGCCGTGCACCAGGGCGGCCACCGACTGGCCCATCGCGGCCACGTCCACCACCAGCACCACCGGGCTGCGCAGCGCGGTGGCGACGGCCGCGGTCGAATCCTCGTCGGGGTGGCCGGAGACCGAATCGTAGAGGCCCATCGTGCCCTGGATCACCGCCAGGCCCGCGCCGGCGGCGCCGTGGGCGAAGAGCGGCCCGAGCCGGTCGACCCCGACCAGCCGGGGGTCCAGGTTCCGCCCGGGCCGGCCGGCCGCCATCCCCAGGTAGGCGGCGTCGACGTGGTCCGGCCCGACCTTGAAACCGGCTACCTCGACGCCCCGCTCGACGAGAGCGGCGAGCAACCCGACGGCAAGAGCGTTCGTGCCGTGTCCGGAGGACGGCGCGCTGAGCACGAGGCGCGGCACCGCGGTCATCATCGACTCCTCGCAGGCGACAGGAAGTGGCACACGGACAACCGGGAGGAACCCACCCGGCGATCCGCTCGCGTGACCATACCCGCCCGGACCGACCGGTGACGGCCTCCGGGCGGACGGCGCCCGGAGCCGCCGCGACCGGTGGCGGCGGCGGTACGGGTAGCCTCGTGCTGTGTACCGGTTCCTGCTGACCCCCCGCTGGCTGGGCATTCTCGCGCTGACCCTGGTCGCCGCCGCGGTGATGGTGCTGCTCGGCAACTGGCAGTTGGACCGCTACCGGGAGCGCACCGCGGTCAACGAACGCATCGACGCCGGCAGCCGGGGGGCCGCCGCGCCGCTGCGCGACCGGGTGCCGGCCCCCACCGGCGGCGCCGGCACGGCCGGCCCGGCCCCCGCCGAGGAGAACGAGTGGAGTCGGGTCACCGTCACCGGCCGGTACGACCCGGCAAACGTGGTCCTGGTCCGTGGCCGGACCGTGGACCGCACCGTCGGCTTCGAGGTGATCGTCCCGCTGCTCCTGGCCGACGGCACCGCCGTGCTGGTCGACCAGGGCTGGATCCCGCCCGCGCGGGGCGGCGGGGCGATGACCGCGCCGCAGGTGCCCGCCGTGCCCACCGGCGAGGTGACCGTGGTCGGCCGGGTGCACCCCACGGAGACCGGCGGCAGCGGGGTGGATCGGCGCGACGGCCGGTTGGAGACCCGCCGGGTCACCGTCGGCAAGCTCGCCGCGGAGCTGCCCTACCCGGTGCACGGGGCGTACCTGCTGCTCGACGAGCAGACCCCGGCGCACGACCCGACCTTCAAGGCGGTGCCGATCGGGCACGCCAACAACTGGCAGAACCTCGGCTACGTCGTCCAGTGGTGGATCTTCGCGGGGATGACGCTGGTCGGCTACGCCTGGGTGGCGCGCCGGGAGGCCCACCGCGCGACCGGCCCGGAGCGGCCGAAGGGCCCGGTCGACCGGGCCGCCGAACCGGCCACGCCGGCCTGACGGCGCGGGCCCGTCAGCCGCCGGCCCGGCCGGCGTGGATGGCCCGGACCATGTCGATGGTGTCGGCCTCGGCGGCGGTCTTGTCCTCCCGGTAGCGCACCACGCGGGCGAAGCGCAGCGCCAGCCCGCCCGGGTAGCGTGAGCTGGTCTGCACCCCGTCGAAGGCGATCTCGACCACCTGCTCGGGCCGGACCCGCACCACCCAGTCGCCGCGTTCGACGGCAAGGGCGAGAAACCGCTCGGTCTGCCAGCGCAGCAGCTCGTCGGTGAGGCCCTTGAACGTCTTGCCGAGCATCACGAAGTTCCCCGTGCGCGGGTCGCGCGCGCCGAGATGGAGGTTCGACAGCCAGCCCTCCCGACGGCCGCCGCCCCACTCCACCGCGAGCACCACCAGGTCGAGGGTGTGCCGGGGCTTGACCTTGACCCAGGCCGCGCCGCGCCGCCCCGCGTCGTAGGGAGCGTCCGGCGCCTTCACCACGACACCCTCCTGGCCGGCGTCGAGCGCCGCCGCGAAGGCCGCGCCGGCCTGCTCGGCGTCGTCGACCTCCATCCGCCCCACCAGCAGCGACTCGTCGACCGTGCCGGCCAGCGCCGCCCACCGCTCCCGGCCCGGCCGGTGGATCAGATCTGCCCCGTCGAGGTGCAACAGGTCGAAGAAGTACGGCGTGAGCACCGCGTCGCCTGTGGTCCGCGCGGCGGCGAGCACCGCCGGAGCCACCGGCGTGCCACCGGTGGTGCTGGGCGTGGCGCGGCGGGCGGCCCGGCTGGAGGTCTGCTGGAACGGCAGCGGACGGCCGGCCGCGTCCAGCCCGAGCGCCTCGCCGTCGAGCACCAGCTCGCGTGCCGGTAGCGCACGGACGGCCGCGACCACCTCAGGGACCCGGGTGGTGATCTCGTCGAGGCTGCGGGTGAAGACGGCGATGTCGTCACCCGAACGGTGCACCTGGATGCGGATGCCGTCCAGTTTGACGTCGACCACCGCCGGGACGCCGGTGGCCTCCAACGCCGCGTCGACGGTCGGTGCGCTCTGCGCCAGCATCGGGGCCAGCGGACGGCCCACCCGAAGCCCGAACCCCGCCAGCGCGGCCGCGCCCCCGGTGAGCGCGGCCACCGCGACGGCGCGCAGGTCGCCGGCGAGCAGCAGGGCGCGCCGGACGGCGGCGACCGGCACGTCCGCCGCCCGGGCGACGGCGTCCGCGAGCAACCCCGCCTGCGCGCCCTGGCGCAGTTCGCCGCGGAACAGCCCGACCAGCAGTCGCTGTTCCTCGGCCGTGGCGGCGGCGAACAGCGCGCGGAGCAGCTCCCGGCGGCGGGCCTGCGAGCCGGGCCCGCGCACCGCGGCGATCTCCTCCACCGCCGCGTCGACGGCCGCGACGCTCAGGGTCGGCTCGGTCGCCGGGGGCGGCAGATCGCGCAAACCGGCCCAGCCCACGCCGGTCTGCCGCTGGCGCAGCTCACCGGCGAGGTAGCCGGCGCCGGCCGGCACCTCGGACGGGACCAGCGACCTAAGAGCGGCGGCGAGCAGCTCGACCTTGGCTCGTCGCCCGCTGGTGGCGGCAACGGCTGCGGAGGTGGCTGCCAGGTCGAGGAACCGCACGGCCCTCATCCTGCCAGCCACCCCCGACTCCACCCGGGTATTGCCGTACCCGGGCCGTCGGTCGCGACGCCAGCGCGGGCCGGGGTCAGGCGGAGACGGGCTCCTCGATCCGCAGGCCACGGGCGCGCACCCCGTCGGCGACCCGGGAGAGCACCGCGTCGAGGGCGACCAGCGCCGCGGAAAGCTCGCCGAGCTGGTCCTTGAGCGTGTCCTCGGGCCACGCGGAGACGTCGACGTCCCCCAGAGCACTGACGGCGGCTTCGAGCCGCACCATCACCTCGTTCGTACGCATGTTCGAGAGGCTATAACAGCCGCGCGCCCGACACACCGCAAACTCCGACATCCGCCGCGACGTTACGGTTCCGCGACCTGGGGTGGCCGGACGCTCTGACGCCCCGTCCGGCCGACACCGACCACACCCGCTCCGCCCGACCAGGATGCCCACCACACCCCGACCGTGCCGGGCAGCCGGCTCAACCGGCGCGCCGGCCGGCTTCGGCGACCCTCGCCAGCAGTAGCGCCTCGGCCAGGCACACCCGGGCGAACTCGCCGAGATGCAGGCTCTCGTTCGGGCCGTGCGCCTGGGCGTGCGGGTCCTCCACACCGGTGACCAGGATCGCCGCCTCGGGGAACATCTCCCGGAAGGTGGCGATGAACGGGATCGAGCCGCCGACACCGATGTCGACCGGGTCGGTGCCGTCCCAGGCGGTGCGGAACGCCGACCGGGCGGCGTCGAACACCGGACCGGTGGCGTCGATGACGCACGGTGCGCCGTCGTGCTCGAAGGTCGTCGTGACCCGGGCGCCCCACGGGGCGTGCCGCTCCAGGTGGGCGCGGAGCGCGTCGTACGCCCGCTTCGGGTCGTCACCCGGCGCCAGCCGTACGCTGAGCTTGGCCTTGGCCACCGGGACCAGCGCGTTCGGGGCCTCGGCGGTGGCGGGGGCGTCGACGCCGAGGATCGCCAGGGCCGGTTTGCTCCACAGCCGGTCGGTGATCCGCCCGGTGCCGACGAGCGACACGCCCTCCACCAGCCCGGCCTCGGCGCGGAACCGGTCCTCGGGGTAGTCGACGCTGGCCTCCTCCCCGCCGACCAGGCCCTCGACGCTCACGTCACCGGCGTCGTCGTGCAACGTCGACAGCAGCCGGACCAGCGCGGTCAGCGCGTCCGGCACGGCACCGCCGAACATGCCGCTGTGCACGGCGTGGTCGAGGGTACGCACCTCGACGAAGCAGTTGACGATGCCGCGCAGCGAGGTGGTCAGCGCCGGCACACCGACGTCCCAGTTGGCGGAGTCGGCGATGACGATCACGTCGGAGGCGATCTCGTCGCGGTGCGTGGCGAGCAGCCGCTCCAGCGAGTCGGACCCGTACTCCTCCTCGCCCTCGACGAACAGGACCACACCGACCGGGAGTTGGTCGCCGAAGGCGCGCAGCGCGGCGACGTGCGCCATGATGCCGGCCTTGTCGTCGGCGGCGCCCCGGCCGTACAGGCGGCCGTCCCGCTCGACCGGCTCGAACGGGTCGGACTCCCACAGCGCCAGGTCTCCGACCGGCTGCACGTCGTGGTGGGCGTAGAGCATGACGGTGGGCGCACCCGGCGGGGCCGGCTTCGTCCCGATCACCGCCGGCTGGCCGCCGGACCGCACGATCTTCGTGTCGAGGCCGCACCCGCGTAGCAGCTCGGCGACGGCCTCGGCGGAACGCTCCACGTGCGAGTGGTCAAAGCCCTCGAAGGCGATGCCGGGGATGCGGACGAGGCGTTCCAGGTCGGCTCGGACGCCGGGCAGCGCACGCGCGACGGCGGCCCGGATCTCGGACTCGGACATGATCGGAGTGGTCATGACCGGCATGGTATGCCGGCCTTACCGGTGCGTACCCGCCCAGTCCGGCACCGGTCCGCTCAGGCGCAGGTAGTAGCGGTCGGCGTCGTGCGGCAGTCGGGGTGCGCCGTCGACCAGCACGTCCGCGTGGCCGGCGGTGGCGTCCGCGGCGAAGTGGGCGCGCTCTCCGGCGTGCCAGCGGCGCAGCTCGGGCAGGATGCCCGGGCCGTCGCGCGCCACCGCCCGGGTCAGGCGCAGGTCGGCGGGCGCGGTGACGAAGACCGCCAGGCTCAGCTCCGCGCGGATGGCCGCCCGCGCCGCGCTCACCCCTTCCAGCAGCAGCACCGGCGCGACCGGCACCGGCACCGCCCCGGGCAGGAAAGCCCGCCGCGCCCAGCTGTAGCGCTGGTACGCCCCCGGCCGGCCGGCCCGCAACGGGGCCAGCACGCCCGCCTCCAAGCGGGACCAGAAGGTGAACTGGTCGTCCCAGCCGTCGAGCAGGTCGTCGGTGTGCACCACCGGTGGCCGCCTCCCCCCGGCCGACGCGGCGAGGGCGTCCGCGAGGCACGCGGTGAAGTGGCTCTTGCCTGCGCCGCTCGGCCCGTCGACCGCCACCAGTCGGGTACGCCCCAGCCGCGCCGGCCGGGCCAGCACCCGCCGGGCCAGCGTCGCGTACGCCTCGACCACCACCACCGTCACGGACGTGACGCTAGTGGGTGTCCCCCGTGAGCCTGGTTCCACCGTCGGGACGGGCGTTCGCCGGATCGGAGGCACCGGGGACGGGCATGATCTGGACGTGCTCAATGACGTGATGAGTCCAGGTGTGGACGCTCTGCTGGAACAGGCTCGGGCCGGGCTGCGCCGGCTGAGCCCGCAGGAGACGGCCGAGGCGGTGCGGGCCGGCGCCCTGCTGGTCGACACCCGCACCGAGGCGCAGCGCCGTGAGCAGGGTGAACTGCCCGGCGCGATCGTCATCGACCGGAACGTGCTGGAGTGGCGGCTCGATCCGGCCAGCGAGTGGCGCATCCCGGAGGCGACCGGCTACGACCGGGAGATCGTCGTGGTGTGCCGGCACGGATACAGCTCCAGCCTGGCCGCCGCGAGCCTGCAGGCGCTGGGGCTGCGCAACGCCACCGACATGGTCGGCGGGGTGCAGGCCTGGCGGGAGGCGGGTCTGCCGCTCAACGACGGCCCCGCCGACGTCCGCAGCTGACCCGACCGCCGCCCGGTCGACCGGAGACCCGGCCGTCAGGTCGTGGGGGGCGCGCCGGGTGGGATGACCGGCAGGTCGGCGGGGGCCCCGGACTGGATCAGCCGCCACAGCGCGTCGGTGTCCAGGTGTTCCTCGACCAGGTCGCCGAGCAGGTCCAGGGAGCGTTCGCGGGCGGCGGCGAAGATGGTGTCGGGCGCCACCCGGAAACCGTGCCGGCCGGCCGTGCGGGCCGCCTCGGTGAGGAAACGACGACGGAACTCGTCGGACTCGAACGCGCCGTGCCAGTGGGTGCCGTACACCGCGCCCAGCCGGGCGCCCTCACCCGTGCCGTCGGCGTACCTGAGCAGCGGCGGCAGGGCGGGATCGGCGGTCGAGACGTACCCGTGGTGGATCTCGTAGCCGCGTACCGGGACGCCGTCAGCCGCGCCGGCGGACCGCCGGACGGTCTTGCGCGGATCGAAGGTGATCTCGACGGGGAGCAGACCCAACCCGGGGACGGTGCCCCGGCGGCTCTCCACCGGGTCATGGACGGCCCGGGCGAGCATCTGGAAGCCGCCGCAGATGCCCAGCAGCGGCCGGCCGGCCGCCGCGTGCGCGGTGACCGCGTCGGCCAGGCCGGTCTCCCGAAGCCAGGCCAGGTCGGCGACGGTGGACTTGGAACCGGGCAGCACGACCAGGTCGGCGGCGGCCAGTTCGGCGGGTTCGACGGTCAGCCGGACCCGGACACCGGGCTCGGTGGCGAGCGCCTCGACGTCGGTGGCGTTGCTGATCCGGGGGAGCCGGACCACGGCGACGTCGAGCCAGTCGGTGCCGTACGGGGCGGCCGGCCGGCCGAGCACCCGCCCGTACGCCAGGGAGTCCTCGGCGTCGAGCCAGAGGTCGAGGTGCCAGGGCAGCACCCCGTACGTGGGCCGGCCGGTGACCCGGTGCAGCATGTCCAGCCCCGGGCTCAGCAGGCCGAGGTCACCCCGGAACTTGTTGATCACAAATCCGGCGACGAGCGCCTGGTCAGCGGGATCGAGCAGGGCGACCGTGCCGAACATGGCGGCGAACACCCCGCCCCGGTCGATGTCACCGACCACGATCGTGGGCAGGCCGGCGTGCCGGGCCAGCCCCATGTTGACGTAGTCGCCGGCCCGCAGGTTGATCTCGGCCGGGCTGCCCGCGCCCTCGCAGACCACCACGTCGTACGCCGCGCGCAGCTCGGCCAGTGCCGCGTACGCGGTCTCGGCGAGGCGCGGGCGCAGGTGCCGGAAGTTGCCGGCGGTGACCGTGTCGACGGCTTCGCCGAGCAGCACCACCTGGCTGGCCAGGTCGCTGCCCGGCTTCAGCAGCACCGGGTTGAACCGCAGGTCCGGCGCGATCCCGCAGGCCGCCGCCTGCATCGCCTGGGCCCGACCGATCTCGCCGCCCCGGCCGTCGGAGCCGACCACCACCGCGGAGTTGTTCGACATGTTCTGTGCCTTGAACGGGGCCACCTTCACCCCGCGCCGGTGCAGCCACCGGCAGATGCCGGCGGTCAGCACGCTCTTGCCCGCGTCGGAGGTGGTGCCCGCGACGAGCAGCCCCCCGCTCACCGGCCCCTCCCCCGGCCCGCGACCGTTCCGCCGGTTGCGGGGGCGTGCCCGCCGGCCGGGGCGCGCGCGATGCCTCCCGGGCCGTCCGGGACGGTGGCCTCCGCGCGGAGCCGGCGCAGCACTCGCCGCGCCGCCGTGCCGGCCAGCAGGCCTCCGGTGACCGGCCAGGACGCCGCGATCGCCAGGGCGGCGAGTCCGACCGCGCCGGAGACCCGGGCGGCCCGCCGGAGGTGCCGCGCCTCGGGGCGGGGACCGTCACCGAGGTAGGGACGCACCTCGGATCGGCCGAAGTAGACGTTGCGGCCACCGAGCCGGACACCGAGGGCACCGGCCATCGCCGCCTCGCACTGCCCCGCGTTGGGGCTGGGATGGTCGTTGCGGTCGCGTCGCCAGACCCGCCAGGCCCGGTTCCGGTCCCCGCCGGCGAGCGGAGCCACGGCGATGGTGAGCAGGCCGGTCAACCGGGCGGGAAGCAGGTTGAGCACGTCGTCGAGGCGGGCCGCGGGGGTGCCGAACCGGGCGTACCGGGGTGAGCGGTGGCCCACCATGGCGTCGAGGGTGTTGGCGGCGCGGTAGCCGAGCAGGCCGGGAAGCCCGGCGGCCGCACCCCAGAGCAGGGGCGCCACCACGGCGTCGGAGGTGTTCTCGGCGACCGACTCGACGGTGGCCCGGGCCAGCTCCGGCTCGTCGAGGGTGGACGGGTCACGCCCGCAGAGGTGGCTCAGCCGGCGTCGGGCCGCCGGCAGGTCGCCACCGCGCAGGGCGGCCCCCATCAGGTCGGCCTCGCGGCGCAGCGTACGCCCACCGAGGACGGTCCAGGTGCCCGCCGCGACGAGCAGGGCCCGGGCCAGCGGACGCCGGCGGGTGGCCACCGTGGCGGCGGCGCCGAGGAGGACCGGCGCGCCCACGGCGAGCGAGGTGAAGACCGCGCCGGCGCGGCGGCGCGGTCGGTGGATCCGCCGTTCCAGGGCTCCGGCCGCCCGGCCGAACCCGGCGACCGGGTGCCAGCGGGCCGGGTCGCCGACGAGGGCGTCCAGGGCGTACCCCACCACCAGCCCGGCCGCGTTCGCCACGGCGGTCGCCTGACGCACCTGTCACCACCTCCGGCCGGCCAGCCTAGCCGTACGCGGGGTGGCCACATCGCCGTCGCCACCCCGCCCCCGTTCGTACGTCGGCCCGGCCGGACCGCAGCCACTTTCCGCCGCAGGTCACCGGGCCCCCGGTGGTCGGCTCAGGCCGGCACCGGCACCCGCCCCCGGCCCCGGCGGCCCCGGCCGGGCGGGGTGACGGAGGTCTCGTCCGGTGCCGGATCCAGCTCGCCGGCCCCGCCGTCGGCCTCGTCGTCGTCCCCACCGCCCGGTTCCGGGGCGAGTTCGTCGTCGGTGGGGCGGTCGTCCGTGGCGCCGGCCGGCTTCCCGGGGCCGGCGGCCGACAAATCTGGTCCGGCTGCCCCCGGAAGGCGTCGGGGCAGGTCGGCGGTACCACCGGCGAACGGGCCGTGGCCCCCGGGTGGCTCGCCGACGCCCGACTCGTCGGCCCGGCCGGTCGACTCGTAGCCGGTCGACTCGTAGCCGGACTGGGGCGCGGTGAAACCGGAGAACTCGGGCCCCTCCTCGAAGGGGCGGTCGTCCGGCAGGTTCGGGGCCTGCCCGTGCGGTACGGGCTCCGCCGGCTCGCCGTGCACCCGGGCGGCGGTCTCGGCGTCCTCGACGACGCTGGTCGCCGTGGTGGGCCGGTTGCGCAGGAAGCGGGCCCGCCCCCGGGACAGGTCGTGCCCGACCGCGACCGCCTCCAGCTCGTAGAGCGTGCGGTGGTTGCCGGCCTCGTCGGTCCAGTCGCGGGTGTAGAGGCGACCCGCCACCACCACCGGGTCACCGACCATCACCGAGGCGGCGACCCCCTCGGCCAGCCTGCGCCAGCAGTTGACCCGGACCCGCAGGCTGTTGCCGTCCACCCACCGGCCGCTGTCCCGGTCGAGGCGACGGGCGGTCGAGGCGACCTTGAAGTTGGCGACCAGGGTGTTGCTCTGCGTCGTACGACGCCACTCGGGCGCGGTCAGCACGTTCCCGACAATCGTTACATAGGTGTCAAACATTGTCCCCTCCCGGGGTCCAGGGCCTGCCGTGGGCGAGTCGACTCGGGGCCCAGCCTGGCCCGGTCGACCGTCCCGGGGGAGACCGACGGCCCGCGCTGTGGACGACGGGCACCGCCTGTGGACAAGAACCTGATCATCGTTCCGTCTGCTAGGGCAGCCGACCCGGCTGCTCGGGCCGGGAACGAGCAGATCGGCTGCGGCCTCGCCGGAGTGAGGTGGGAGCCGCCGGGGTATGGAGTTGATCAACCAGAGTGCCCCGTCGATGCCGACGCGGCCAGCACGGCACGTCGATCGGGCGCCCCGGTGCCGGATCCGATGAGAAAGGTCAGCGACGATGACTCTCGACCCGCGTACGACCGGCTCCGTCCGCACCGAGCGGGAGGGGCGGCGATGAGCGCGGTGACGAACCCGGCGACCGTTGCCGAGTGCCTGCGCGTCGGCGCCGGCTTCTCCCAGGGCGACCGGAACTGGATCGTGGCACAGTTCGCGACCCTGGACGCGCGCCTGGCCGCGTTCCACGCCGACGCCACCGAGTTGGAGGTGTCGGTGAAGGACCGGGAGGCACGCGGGCAGAAGGTGACCCTGGAGTGCTGGATCGCCGGCCGGCAGAAGATCGTCACCACCTCCGGCGAGGAGGATCTCCGCGCGGCGCTCAACGACGTCCGTGACGACCTGCGCCGCCGGCTCAACGACGCCAAGACCCGGCAGGAGCCCCGGCACAACAAGCACGTACGGGAGATGGGCCAGCCCGGCCCGGACCAGGCGGCCGACGCCGACCTCACCCGGGTCGACGCCGAGACCGCCTGACCGGTCCGCGCACCGGCGGTGTGCGCAGTGGCCGTGGCGACGACCCACGCCCTGCCGCACCGCCGCCGCGGCCGTGCCCTCGACGTCGGCGAACAGGTCCACGTCCCTGTGTCCACGACCGGGGACACCGCGGCAGGCCGCAACCCGCGCAGGCGGGCCGCCGCGGGGCTACCACCGGGTATGTCGCGGGCGTACCGTCGGCTCCGTGGAACAGGACGTGCTGGGGCCGCCGTACGAGCGGCAGACGATCGACCTGGGCGCGGACGACGAGGGCGCGGTGGTCGCCACCCTGGTGCGACGGCGCGCCGAACGGCCCACCGGACGGGCCGTGCTCTACGTGCACGGGTACGTCGACTACTTCTTCCAGACCCACGTGGCCGACTTCTTCGCCGCGCGCGGCTGGGACTTCTACGCCCTCGACCTGCGGAAATACGGCCGCAGCCTGTTGCCGCACCAGACCCCGAACTTCTGCCGCGACCTCAGCGACTACTTCCCGGAACTGGACACCGCCGCGAAGATCATCCGGGCGGACGACGGCCACGACACACTGCTGGTCATGGGCCACTCCACCGGCGGGCTGATCGTCTCGCTCTGGGCGCACGCCCGACGCGACGCCGGCCTGGTCGACGGGCTGGTCCTCAACAGCCCCTTCTTCGATCTCAACGTCCCCTGGCTGCTCCGTCGACCCCTCGCGGCCGCCGTCTCCCGGCTGGGCCGCCGCGCGCCGCACCGGGTTCTCCCCCTGGGCCTGAGGACGGTGTACGGCGAGAGCCTGCACGCCGCGCACCGGGGCGCCTGGACGTACGACCTGGCGTGGAAGCCACTCGGCGGGTTCCCGGTCCGGCTCGGCTGGTTGGACGCGATCCGCACCGCCCAGCGGCAACTGCGCACCGGGTTGGACATTCCGGTGCCGGTGCTGCTGGCCTGCTCGACCCGCAGCTTCAAGGGCACCCGTTGGCACGACTCGGCGGCGCTGGCCGACGCCGTGCTCGACGTGGAGCACATGGTCCGCTGGGCGCCCCGGCTCGGCCGGCACGTCACCCTGGCCCGCTTCGACGGCGGCATGCACGACCTGACGCTCTCCGGCCCCGCCGTCCGCGAGAAGGTCTTCGCCGAGGTCGGCCGGTGGGCAGAGGCGTTTCTCGGCGCGGGCCCGACGGAGACCGGTGGCCCGACCACCGCGACACGGACCGTGGTGCCGGGCCACCGGTCTCCGGCCGACGAGGGCAGTCCGGCCCCGGCCGGTTGAGTCAGCCCGCCGCCGGCAGGTCCATCATGATCCGGTCGAAGGTGGCCACCGGATGGCCGTCCTCGCCGGGCAGCACCACACCCAGGCAGCGCAGCCCCACCTCGCCCGCCTGGTCGGGCCGGATCGCGAAGACCGGCGCGCCGACGTACCCGACCGGCAGCCCACCGGTCAGGCGCAGCCCGCCGCCCGCGCGGACCGCCCGCTCGACCGCCACCTCCAGCGGGCGGGATCCGTCGTCGCGCACGCCGAGCGCGAGCACCACGGCCGAGATCTCCTCCACGCCGATCCGGGCCACGTCGGCCGCGTCGGCCGCGACCGTGGCGGGCACCGGTTGGGTACGCCAGCGCCAGCCCTCGGTTGCCGCCCGCTCGTGCAGCCCGCCGGTGGGCAGCGCCGCCACCCCGACGCCGGGCCGGTGCGCCCACCGCCCGGCGGGCAGGAGCAGCGCGTCGCCGGCCACCCCGGCCGGCTCGGTCACGCTCGGCCGCAACCCGACCTCGACAGCCTCCGGGTACGTCAGGGCGTCGGCGGTGAGCAGGAACTCCACGGCCCCATGCCGGAAGAAGAACGCGGTGCCGGCCGGACCGTCCCCGAGCGGGCGCAGCGGCAGGATCGCCCGCCCGAGGAGCTGGCGCGACCTCGTTCTCGGCGTCCGGTTCCAGCAGCACGCACCCGAGGGTACGGGTCGGCCCGCCGACGCCTCCGGCGACGGCCACACCACCGACCGGCCCGGAACGCGGGGTGACCGGGTGGCGGCGGCGCGACGCCGACCACGCGCCGGCACAGCCACCCGTTCCCGCGCGGGCTCGCGGCGCGGCGGTACCCTCTTGGCGCGACATGCATGGTGCGCGCCCGTAGCTCAGCGGATAGAGCAGGGGACTTCTAATCCCAAGGCCGCAGGTTCGAATCCTGCCGGGCGCACAACCACTTCCCGGTCTGGCCGTCTCGCCTGAAAGGAGATGGTCAGGGCGGGTCCTCGCGCCGTCACGACGTCGACGCCCCGATCCTGGCCACCCGGAGGCGCCGATTGGAGACCTGCCGCCGGTCGGTCGGGTTCGGTCGGCACCTCGAGCCTTGTCCCGAAACACTCCCTTGACCGCCACCTGGCTGCAACAGAAGATGTTACGGCAAGGAGGGGTGATGGCGGCGAACAGTCGGTTGACCATCGCGACGCATGTGCTGGCGTGGCTGGCGCTGGCGCAGCGACGCGGTCAGGAGGTGCTGACCTCGGATCAGGTCGCCGCCAGCGTGAACACGAACCCTGTGATCGTCCGGCGCAGCCTCGGTGACCTGCGGCGGGCTGGGCTGGTGACGGTCCGCCACGGTGCCGGCGCAGGCTGGAGCCTGGCCCGCGCGCCCGAGGAGATCACCCTGCGCCAGGTGTACGAAGCGGTCGGGGCGCAGCCGCCATTCGGCCTGCACCACACCGAGCCCAATCTGGAGTGCCCGGTCGGCCGGGGTATCCGGCCCGCCCTGAGCGCGGCCTACGGCCGGGTCGAGCAGGCCATGCGGCGGGAGTTGGCGGCCACGTCCATCGCCGACGTACTCCGTCAGACGTTGAGGAGCTAGTCGGCGGAGCGGCCTTCCGACGCCCGCCGTACCGGACCGCGACCACTGCTGTAACAAGAATTGTTTCGGCGTTTATCGAGGAGAATCTGTGGTAACCGTACGGTGTCCGATCGTGGAGCTGCGGCAGTACACACTGCGTCCGGGACGACGCGACGTGCTGATCGACCTGTTCGACCGGGAGTTCGTCGAGCCCCAGGAGGCGGCGGGCATGACCGTCCTGGGGCAGTTCCGCGACCTGGACGACCCCGACCGGTTCGTCTGGCTCCGTGGCTTCGACGACATGCCGCGCCGAGCGGAGGCGCTGGCAAGCTTCTACGGCGGGCCGGTCTGGCAGGCGCATCGAGACGAGGCGAACGCGACAATGATCGACTCGGATGACGTCCTGCTGCTGCGGCCCGCCTCGACGCGGGGCGGGTTCCCGGTGCCGGTCGACGCCCGGCCAGCCCGCGACTCGGCATCGGTGTCCCCGCCGTCGCTCCTGCTCGCCACCATCTGGCACGGTGTCGGCCCGTTCGACACCACCTTCGTCGAGTTCTTCGAGCGGCGGGTCCGGCCCGTGCTGGCCGAGAGCGGCGGTGCGCCACTGGCGTATCTACAGTCGGCGCACTTTCCGAACACCTTCCCGGCGCTGCCCGTCCGGGCCGGCGAGGAGGTCTTCGTGTGGTTCGCGCGGTTCGCCGACGAAGGTCGGTCCGACGAGTACCTGGATCGCCTACAACGCTCGGAACGCTGGTCCGAGGAGGTGCTGCCCGCCCTTACGCGCTGGGTTGGGACGGCGCAACGACTGCGGCTGGCACCCACCGAGCGGTCACTGCTGCGGTGAGCACCGAGGGTCGGCGGACCGGGGCCCGTCACGCCCCACCACGTCACCGGCGCCCGTCGGCATCCAGGACCGCGCCCAACCGCCGGCCGGATCCCCGGTGGAGGACGCCGTGACCGAGGAATCCTGATCATGCGTCCTGACGCTGGGATCCCACGGTCCGCCGTCACGGCCGGTCGGTGGCGCCCCAGCTCTGCCGGAGCAGGGCGAGCAGGCCGTGGCCGTCCTCGATCCGCGCGTCGGGTTCGGCCTCGGCGTGGGCGGGTTCCCGGTCGGTGCGTGGGGAACGCATCAGGATCGCCGCCTGCGCTCCGGCACGGCGGGCGCAGGCGATGTCACGGTGGAGGCTGTCGCCGACGAACCAGCACCTGCCGATGGGGACGCCGACGGCGTCGGCGGCCAGCAGCGCCAACCTCGGGTTGGGTTTGCGCAGGCCGGCTTCGTCGCTGTAGAACTCGGCCGCGAACAGGTCGGACAGTCCGGCGGCGGCGAGGAAGTCCCGGTGCGCGGCGCCGCAGAGCGCGTTGCTGACCACCGCCATGGGCAGGCCGGCCTCGGCGGCGGCGTGCAGGGCCTCGGAGATCCCGGGCCGCAGCGCCCACTCCGGGCGCCAGTTCCAGGCGTACGCCAGCGGCGTCGCCTCCCGTTCCACCGCCTCCCGGGCCTGCCGGGGCCAGGTCCGGGTCACGAACTCCGCCCACACCCGCCCGTGTGACAGCTCGACGGGCTCGGCCGATCTGCCCTCGGTGTCGCGCCACCGGGCGTACGCCCGGTGCCCGGCTTCGAGGTCCGCGGCGATCCGCTCGTCGGGCACCGCGCCGGCGACCACGTCGGACAGCCGTCGGACGAGGTCCGGCGGGGCCGGTGGTTGGGGTGGGGCGTCGGCCAGGACGCCACCGAAGTCCAACAGGAGCGCGCGAGGCGGTCGGAGCATGCCCGCCATTCTCCCCCACCGGAAAACAGCGGGCCGGTCCTGTCGGCCCGAAGCCCGCGGCGCTGCCCGCCGTCGTCGACTGCCTCGTGTCGCGGTATCCAGACGCGGGACACCGCGGTTTGCGCCGCTCGGAGGCGGATGGGGCGGGCG
>NZ_SMKD01000208.1 GCF_004348595.1 Micromonospora sp. KC723 | reverse complement strand
AGCGGGGCGGGGCCGGGGCGGTCTGGTGCGACCGGAGCGCGACGGTGGCCGTGACGCCGTCCCGGCGGGTGGCGGTGGTCGACGTCACCGGCGCCGGGGACGCGTTCGCGGCGGGACTGCTGGCGGCCTGGCTGGCCGGCGCGGCGCCACGGGCGGCGCTGACCCGCGCCGGCGACCTGGGCGCCCGGGCGGTCTCGCTGGTCGGCGCCCGGCCGGTGGCCTGACCGTTCGGAGGTTTCCGGGGGCGACGACCGCGCCCGGGAATCCCGACGCCGGTCAGGGTTCGGCGTCGATGACCTTGTGGGGGTGCTCCTCGGCGGCCAGGCTCATCGGCGGCGTCTCGTCCCGCCGGCGCGGCTGGAACCTGCCGGCCAGCCGGTGCTGCTCCTTCGGCGGCCGGTCGTTCGCCAGCAGCACGGCCAGCCACGGGATGAGGATCATCCCGAGCGCGACCAGCGGCAGCCAGAGCCAGAGCAGCGGGGCCTGCGTGCCGACCAGGATCGCGCCGACGATCACGCAGGCCACCCGGACGCCCATCATCAGCACGTAACGCTTCTGCCGGCTGCTGAGCTGATCGTCCTGGCTGCGTGAGGCGTCGGTGATCAGGATCGGCTGGTACGCCTGACGCTTCACCACGGACCTCCTCGAGGGGTACGCCCCATCCTGTCACCGGCCGGCCTTGATCAGCGACAATCCATTCGAATCACACGCGTATCACGCTCGTGGTACGCTCCGCTCGTGGGCAGCCGGTTCAGCTTCACCGCCGAGGCGTTGGCCAACCTGCGGGTCTACGACGTCGCGCCGGGGGAAGTCTGGGAGGCCCTGCACAGCACCCGGCGGGTGATCCGCCACCTGGGCGACGACGTCATGGTCGTCTACGCGACCACCCGGCGCGGCCGACGACTGGCCGTGCTGCTCACCGAGGCCGACGGCACCGACAACGACTGGGACATCCTCTCCGCCCGCGAGCTGAGCGACGTCGAGGCGAAACGCTACGACGAGGCGGTGCGGAGGGACCGGCGACGAGGAGACGGTCACCATGCACCGTGACGAGGCGACCAAGCGGTTCCACGACGGCGGCGACGCGCTCGCCGAGCTGATCGACGAGAGCCAGCCGGCGGAACTGCCCACCCCCGACACCGACGTGCCGATGGTCAGCCGCTCGGTACGCCTGCCCCTGGAGACGTACGAGCGGGTGCGGGCCGCCGCCGAGGCCCGGGGCATCGGGGTCACCACCCTGATGCGACAGTGGATCGAGGCCGGGCTGGCCGACCTGGACGACTCCGCCACCGTCTCGCTCGCCGACGTGCGGCGCGCGCTGGCGTCACTGTCCCGACCCACCGCGGCCTGAACCTGCGCGCCACCCGGGCCCCGACGGCGGGTGGGGCCGCACCGTCAGCCCTTCGCGGCCCTCGCCTCGGCCTTGGCGGCCTGCTTGAACTCGCGTACCCGGCGCAGCGACTCCGGGTCGACCACGTCCGCCACCGACCGGTACGCGCTCTCCTCGCCGTACGCTCCGGCCGCCTCGCGCCAGCCCGCCGGGCGGACGTCGTACCGCTTGCCGAGCAGGGCCACGAAGATCTGCGCCTTCTGCCGGCCGAATCCGGGCAGCTCACCGACACGGCGCAGCAGTTCCCCGCCGTCGACGGCGTCGGCCCACAGCCGGGCGGCGTCGCCGTCGTACCGGTCGACCAGCGCCCGGCACAACTCCTGCACCCGGGCGGCCATCGACTTCGGGAAGCGGTGCAACGCGGGCGGCCGGGCGAAGATCTCCAGCAGCGCCTCCGGGTCGTACCCGGCCAGTTCCCGGGCGTCCGGGTCGTGGCCGAGCCGCTGGGCCAGCACGTACGGGGAGGAGAACGCCTTCTCCATGGGGATCTGCTGGTCCAGCAGCATGCCGGCGAGCAGGGCCAGAGGGCTGCGGTTGAGCAGGTCGTTCGCCGCGGGGTCGATGGGCAGGGACAGCGCCATGTCCTGATGATGCCGTACACCACCGGCGCCGCCGGGTCGACCGGCCGCTGACCTGCTTCCGGCGGAGTCCGCCCCGGCATGTGTCGGACTCCGTGTGCGTCGGTCGGGGTGTCCTGAGCAAGGCACACCGCCTTGTGGCACGACCGGGCCGGTCACCGGGTCCGGGGATCCACCGGTGTGTCGTTCATCCCGCCCCACCAGGCCCGATACGGTGTGAGGTTAGGCTGTGCTAACTTCAGGCCGGTTCGGCGGAGCGCCCGTCGAGCGAGCTGAAGGAGTACGCCGTGCCCGTCCCCGCCCGCAGGCCCCTCGCGGCCGTCGCCGCCGCCGGGCTGCTCTCGTTCGGTCTGGTCGCCTGCGGCTCCGGCGGCGACGCCGGGGATCCGGGCAAGCCCGGCGACAAGACGATCACGGTCTACAGCGGCCGTAACGAGACCCTGGTCAAGCCGCTGCTGGACAGGTTCAGCGAGCAGACCGGCATCACGGTCAAGACCCGGTACGCCACCACCGCGCAGCTCGCCGCCCAACTCCTCGAGGAGGGCGACAAGTCCCCCGCCGACGCCTTCTTCGCCCAGGACGCCGGTGCCCTCGGCGCGGTCGCCAAGCGCGACATGTTCGCCCCGCTGCCCGCCGCCGACCTGGAGAAGGTGCCGCAGAACTTCCGGGCCCGCACCGGCACGTGGGTGGGCGTCAGCGCCCGGTCCCGGGTACTGGCCTACAACGCCGACACCGTGCCCGCCGCCGAGCTGCCCCGGTCGGTGTTCGAGCTGACCGACCCGAAGTGGAAGGGCAAGATCGGCCTCGCCCCGACCAACGCGTCGTTCCAGGCGTTCGTCACCGCGATCCGGGTGCAGCACGGCGACCAGAAGGCCAAGGACTTCCTCGCCGGCCTCAAGGCCAACGAGCCGCAGATCCGCGACAACAACGTCAAGATCGTCGAGGACGTGGACAACGGGACCATCCCGGTCGGCCTGGTGAACCACTACTACCTCGGCGAGGTCGCCAAGGAGAGGGGCACCACGCCCGACGGGCTCAAGGTGAGGCTGCACTTCTTCCCCGGCGGCGACACCGGCGCCCTGGTCAACGTCGCCGGCGTCGGGGTGCTCAAGCGCTCCGCCGAGGACCCGGACACCAAGGCCTTCGTCGACTTCCTGCTCAACCCCGAATCGCAGCGGTACTTCGCCGAGCAGACCTTCGAGTACCCCGTCGTGACCGGGGTCGCCGCACCGGCCGGAGTGCCGCCCCTGGCCGACCTGGACACCCCCGACATCGACCTGAACGACCTGGACACCCTCGACGCCACCATCAAGATGATCACGGAGTCGGGCCTGGTGCCCTGAGCATGACCACCACCACCCCCGAGGCGGGGCCGGCCCGGATCGGGCCGGCCCGTTTCGGCGTACGCGGGTCGGCGCGCCGGCTGGCCCCGCGCCCGGCGCTACTCGCGGCCTCGACCGTCGCGGTCGCCGTGGCCCTGATCCCCCTGGTCTACCTCGCGGTCCGCACCGCCGACGCCGGCGCCGGGCGGCTCGGCGCCCAGCTGTGGACCGGGCGCGTCGGGCTGCTCGCGGCCCGCAGCCTCGGGCTGGCCGCCGTGGTCACCACCGCCTGCGTGGTGCTCGGGGTGGCCGCGGCCTGGCTGGTCACCCGCACCGACCTGCCCGGACGGCGGTTCTTCGCCGTGCTCGCCGCGCTGCCGCTGGCCGTGCCCACCTACATCGCCGCGTTCGCCTGGGTCTCGACCGTCGACCACCTCGAAGGGTTCTGGCCGGCGGCCCTGGTGCTGACCCTCTGTTCCTACCCGTACGTCTTCCTGCCCGTCGCCGCCACGCTCAAGGGCGCCGACCCGGCGCAGGAGGAGGTCTCCCGCTCGCTGGGCCGGGGCGGCTGGCGCACCTTCACCGACGTCACGCTGCGCCAGATCCGCCCGGCCACCGCCGCCGGGGCGCTGCTGGTCGCGCTCTACGTGCTGGCCGACTTCGGCGCGGTGTCGATCCTGCGTACCGACACCTTCACCCGGGCCATCTTCGTCGCCTTCGACCTGGGCTTCGACCGCACCGGCGCGCTGGTGCTCTCCAGCGTCCTGGTGGTGCTGACCGTGCTGCTGCTGGCCGGCGAGACCGCGACCCGGCGACGCGGCGCCCGGTACGCCCGGCTCGGCGGAGCCCGCCGTCCCGCCCCCCGGCTACGGCTCGGCCCGGCCCGCTGGCCGGCCCTGGCGGCGCTGCTCGGCGTCGCCGCGCTGGCGCTCGGGGTGCCCGCGGTCAGCCTGGCCCGCCGGCTGGCCAGCGGGGTGTCCCGCCCCGGCGCGCTGGCGGAGGTCGCCGCCGCCGCCGGCAACTCGCTCTGGCTGTCGCTGGCCGGCGCCGCCCTGACCATGCTGCTGGCCCTGCCGCTCGGGCTGCTCACCGCCCGCGCCCCGGGCCCGCTGGCCACCGTGCTGGACCGGCTCGCCTACCTCGCCCACGCGCTGCCCGGCGTGGTGGTCGGGCTGTCGCTGATCTTCTTCGGCATCACCGTGGCCCGGCCGCTCTACCAGACGTCGTGGTTGCTGGCGCTCGCCTACGCCACGCTCTTCCTGCCGTTGGCCGTCGGCGCGGTGGCCGGCGCCGCCGGGCAGGCCCCGCCCGGGTTGGAGGAGGTGGCCCGCTCGCTGGGGCGCGGACCGCTGGCGGTGCTGCGCACCGTCACCCTGCCGCTGACCCTGCCCGGGATCGGCGCGGGGGCGGCGCTGGTCTTCCTCACCGGCATGAAGGAACTGCCGGCCACCCTGCTGCTCCGCCCGACCGGCACCGACACCCTCGCCACCGAGCTGTGGACGGCCACCTCCGTCGGGGCGTACGCCGCCGCCGCGCCGTACGCCGCGCTGCTGGTGGCCATCTCGGCGCTGCCCACCTGGTGGCTGGCCGCCCGGGGTGGCCTGCTCGACAAGGAGGACAGATGAGCGAGGTCGTGCTCGCGGGCGTCGGAAAACGGTACGGCCCGGTGACCGCGCTGGACGGGGTGGACCTCACCGTCCCGGCCGGCGCGCTGACCGCCGTGCTCGGCCCGTCCGGCTGTGGCAAAACCACCCTGCTGCGCTGCCTGGCCGGCTTCGAGCGGCTGGACGCCGGCACCATCCGCGTCGACGGCCGGGAGGTGGCCGGCCCGGGCCGCCACCTGCCGGCGCACCGCCGCCGGATCGCCGTGGTGCCGCAGGAGGGCGCCCTCTTCCCGCACCTGAACGTGGCCGCCAACATCGGGTACGGCCTGGACCGGGCCGCCCGGCGCGGCGACCGGGTGGACGAGGTGCTGGCCCTGGTCGGGCTGGCCGGGTACGGCAACCGGATGCCGCACCAGCTCTCCGGCGGCCAGCAGCAGCGGGTCGCGGTGGCCCGGGCGCTGGCCCCACGGCCGTCGCTGGTGCTGCTGGACGAGCCGTTCAGCGCGCTCGACGCCGGGCTGCGGGCCGGCCTGCGGCACGACATCCGGGAGGCGCTGCGGGCCGACGGCGCGACCGCGGTGCTGGTCACCCACGACCAGGGTGAGGCCCTGTCGGTGGCGGACCGGGTGGTGGTGCTGCGCTCCGGACGGGTGGTGCAGGCGGCCTCCCCGAGCACGCTGTACCGCGAACCCGCCGACGAGTGGGTGGCCGGGTTCGTCGGGGAGGCGGTGCTGCTGCCGGCGGTCGCCACCGGGGACACCGCCCGCACCCCGCTGGGGACCCTGCCGGTCGTCGGCGCGGCGCACGGCCCGGTGACCGTGCTGGTCCGGCCGGAGCAGCTGCGGCTGACGCCCGCCCCGGGCGGGGCGGGGGTGACCGCCACCGTGCTGCGCCACGACTTCCACGGCCACGACGCGCTGGTCGCCCTGCGGCTGGCCGACGGCACCCGGGTCACCGCGCGGATCTGGGACGGGGCGGATCCGGCGCCGGTCGGCACCGAGGTGGTCGTCCACGTCGAGGGCAGGGCCCGCGCCTGGCCGGCGCCGTCCGGCCCCGCACCGGTGGACGCGCCGGTGCTCCCGGTCGGCTGACGACGCCGGTCTCCTGACCGACGAGACGTGGCCCGGTGGACAGGGGTCCACCGGGCCACGCGGAAAGCGGATCGTCAGTTGACGACGAAGAGCAGCCGGTTCGGCGAACCACTGCCCGGGTTGGTCACCACCCCGGTGGTGGCGTTGCTGGTCAGGAAGCTGCCCACCTGTGCCGGCGTGTACGACGGGTTGGCGCCGAGCACCAGCGCGGCGGCACCGGCCACGTGCGGCGCGGCCATCGAGGTGCCGCTGAGGCTGCTGGTGGCGGTGTCGCTGGTCCGGTACGCCGAGACGATGCTCGCGCCCGGGGCGAAGATGTCCACGCAGGTGCCGTAGTTCGAGAAGGACGCCCGGGCGTCGCTGCTGGTGGTGGCGCCGACGGTGAGGCCGGCGGCGGCCCGGGCCGGCGACGAGTTGCACGCGTTGGCGTTGGAGTTGCCGGCGGCCAGCGCGTACGTGATACCGGAGTTGATCGAGTTGGTCACCGAGTTGTCCAGCGCGCTGCTGGCGCCGCCGCCGAGGCTCATGTTGGCCACGGCCGGCTTGACGGCGTTGGCGGTCACCCAGTTGACGCCGTTGACGACGCCGGTGGTGGTGCCGCTGCCCTGGCAGTTGAGCACCTTGACGGCGACCAGGCGGACGCCCTTGGCCACGCCGTGCGCGGTGCCGCCGACGGTGCCGGCGACGTGGGTGCCGTGGCCGTTACAGTCGGTGTTGTTGCTGTCGACGGTGTTGGTGCCCCAGGTCGCCCGGCCACCGAAGTCGGTGTGGGTGATCCGGATGCCGGTGTCGATGATGTAGGCCCGCACGTTCGATGCCGTGTTCGGGTACGTGTAGCTGCGGCTCAGCGGCAGGTTGCGCTGGTCGATGCGGTCCAGGCCCCAGGACGGCGGGTTGGTCTGGGTCGCCTGGGTCGTCAGCACCTGGTCCTGCTCGACGTACGCGACGGCGGGGTCGGCCGCCAGCCGACGGGCCTGGGCGGCGCTCATCTTCGCGCTGAAGCCGGTGATCGCGGCGCTGTAGACGTCACCGACGCTGCCTCCGTACCGCTTGGTGAGGGCGGCGGCGCGGTCCGGCACGGCGCTGCGGGCGGCGCGGGTGTTGGCGGCGCCGACGGCGTCGCTCTTGAGGACGACGAGGTAGCTGCCGCTGATCGCGTTCGGGGCGGAGGCGTAACGGATCTCGCCGGTCGGGGCGGCGAGGGCGGGGG
>NZ_SMKD01000207.1 GCF_004348595.1 Micromonospora sp. KC723 | reverse complement strand
GAGGGCGGGTGCGCCCGCGCGGGTGCGCCCGCATCAAGGAAAGGGCACGAGTCGGTCCTCCGCATCCTGAGAGGGCATATCGTGACGGAGGACACCCGAAGGTTGTGGGGGCATCAGGCGGGTGGATATCGGGTGTCGTCCGAACGGATGGATTGGCCGGCCGGGCGGTGGGGCATTAGCGGCGTGCGCCTCGTCGGTGTCGCCGTGCGACGCGCTCATGATCATGTGCCTGAAGGAGCGACATGCAGGTCTGGCCGGGCGAGCGCTACCCCCTCGGCGCCACCCACGACGGGATGGGCACCAACTTCGCGATCTTCTCGGAGGTGGCCGAGAAGGTCGAGCTCTGCCTCTTCGACGAGTGGGACACCGGCGTCGAACGGCGGATCGAGCTGCGCGAGGTCGACGCGTACGTCTGGCACGCGTACCTGCCGGGCATCGAGCCGGGCCAGCGGTACGGCTACCGGGTCCACGGGCCGTGGGACCCGGCCAACGGGCTGCGCTGCAACCCGCACAAGCTGCTGCTCGACCCGTACGCCAAGGCCGTCGACGGGGAGGTCAGCTGGGATCCGGCCGTCTACGACTACGACATGGGCGGTGACCAGGACCGGATGAGCACCTCCGACTCGGCGCCGTTCGTGCCCAAGTCGGTCGTGGTCAACCCCTACTTCGACTGGGGCAACGACAAGCCGCCGCGCATCCCGTACCACCACTCGGTGATCTACGAGGCGCACGTGCGCGGGCTGACCATGCGCCACCCCGGCATCCCCGAGGAGTTGCGCGGCACGTACGCGGCGATCGCCTCCCCGGTGATGATCGACTACTTCAGGCGGCTCGGGGTGACCGCCGTCGAGTTGATGCCGGTGCACGAGTTCGTCCACGACCACCGCCTGGCCGACCTCGGGCTGCGCAACTACTGGGGCTACAACACCATCGGGTTCTTCGCCCCGCACCACGGCTACTCGGCGCTCGGCCGTCTCGGCCAGCAGGTGCAGGAGTTCCGCGGCATGGTCCGGGCGCTGCACGCCGCCGGCATCGAGGTCATCCTCGACGTGGTCTACAACCACACCGCCGAGGGCAACCACCTCGGCCCGACGTTGAGCTTCAAGGGCATCGACACCCCCAGCTACTACCGGCTCTCGGAAGAGGACCGGCGTTGCTTCGTCGACTACACCGGCACCGGCAACAGCCTCAACGTGCGCAGCCCGCACTCCCTGCAACTGATCATGGATTCTCTGCGGTACTGGGTCACCGAGATGCACGTCGACGGCTTCCGCTTCGACCTCGCCGCCACCCTGGCCCGCGAGTTCTACGAGGTCGACCGCCTCTCCACCTTCTTCGAGGTGGTCCAGCAGGACCCGGTGGTCAGCCAGGTCAAGTTGATCGCCGAACCGTGGGACGTCGGTCCCGGCGGCTACCAGGTGGGCAACTTCCCGCCGCAGTGGACCGAGTGGAACGGCAAGTACCGCGACACCGTCCGCGACTTCTGGCGCGGCGAGCCGGCCACCCTCGCCGAGTTCGCCTCCCGCATCTCCGGCTCCGCCGACCTCTACCAGGACGACGGCCGCCGGCCGTTCCACAGCATCAACTTCGTCACCTGCCACGACGGGTTCACCCTCAACGACCTGGTGTCGTACAACGACAAGCACAACGAGGCCAACGGCGAGGAGA
Source organism: Micromonospora sp. KC723 (assembly GCF_004348595.1). Taxonomy (GTDB): domain Bacteria; phylum Actinomycetota; class Actinomycetes; order Mycobacteriales; family Micromonosporaceae; genus Micromonospora. Next base: position 5,610 of record NZ_SMKD01000207.1, on the reverse strand, counting down.
ACCGGGACGGCGAGGGCCACAACCGGTCGTGGAACTGCGGCGTCGAGGGGGAGACCGACGACCCGGGCGTACGCGCCCTGCGGGCCCGGCAGCGACGCAACTTCCTGGCCACCCTGATGCTCTCCCAGGGTGTGCCGATGATCGGCCACGGCGACGAGTTGGGCCGCACCCAGCGCGGCAACAACAACGCCTACTGCCAGGACAGCGAACTGGCCTGGATCGACTGGGAGCACGCCGACCCCGAACTGCTCGACTTCGTCCGTCGGCTCACCGCGTTCCGCAACTCCCACCAGGTGTTCCACCGTCGCCGGTTCTTCACCGGCCTGCCCGTCGGCGGCCGTGCCGCCGGCTCCGGCCTGCCCGACCTGGCCTGGTACACCCCCGACGGCCGGGAGATGACCGGGGAGGACTGGGGCAACGACTTCGGCCGCTCGGTGGCCCTGTTCGTCAACGGTGACGGCATCCCCGAGCGCGGGCAGTACGGCCAGCGCCACCGGGACAGTTCCTTCCTGCTGCTGTTCAACGCCCACGACGCGCCCCTGGACTTCACCCTGCCCGGCGAGGAGTTCGGGCAGCGGTGGGAGCTGAAGATCAGCACCGCGGACCCGGACCCGGAGAAGAACACCGTGGTCGAGGCGGGCGGGGCGATCTGCGTGCCGGACCGCTCGCTGCTGGTCCTGGAGAGGATGGCCTGACATGCCCGACACCTCCCGGCCCCCCGAGACGGCGGTGGCGACCTCGCGCGTCGGGTCGACCTACCGGGTCCAGGTCCGCCCCGGCTTCGACCTGGACGCCACCGCCGGCCTCACCGACTGGCTGGCCGACCTCGGCGTCACCCACCTCTACAGCGCGCCGCTGCTCGCCGCCTGCCCCGGCAGCCAGCACGGCTACGACGTGGTCGACCACCGGTCGGTCAACCCCGAACTCGGCGGCGAGGCCGCCCGGCAACGTCTGGTCCGGGCGCTGCGCGCCGCCGGGCTCGGCCTCGTCGTGGACATCGTGCCCAACCACGCCGGGGTGGCCCAGCCGGCCGCCAACCCGGCCTGGTGGGACGTGCTGCGCCGCGGCCGGGAATCGGCGTACGCGGCCTGGTTCGACATCGACTGGGACCGGGGGCGGCTGCTGCTGCCGGTGCTCGCCGACAGTCCCGACGCCCTCGACGACCTCAAGATCGTCGACGGGGAGCTGCGCTACCACGAGCACCGGTTCCCGATGGCCGACGGCACCGGCGAGGGCACCCCGCGCCAGGTGCACGACCGGCAGCACTACGAGCTGGTCAACTGGCGGCGCGGGGACGGCGAACTGACGTACCGCCGGTTCTTCGCCGTCTCCGACCTGGCCGGCCTGCGGGTGGAGGACCCGGCGGTCTTCGACGCCACCCACGTCGAGATCCTGCGCTGGGTCGCCGCCGGTCATGTCGACGGCATCCGTGTCGACCACCCCGACGGCCTGCGTGACCCCGCCGGCTACCTGGCCCGGCTGCGCGCCGCCGCCCCGGACACCTGGCTGATCGTGGAGAAAGTCCTCGAGTACGGCGAGGAGCTGCCGGAGTGGCCGGTCGACGGCACCACCGGGTACGACGCCCTCGCCGCCGTCTGCGGGCTCTTCGTCGACAGCGACGCCGAGGACGACTTCACGACCCTCGACGGCCGGTTGACCGGCCGGCACACCTCCTGGCAGGACCTCGTCCACGACACCAAGCGGCAGGCCGCCACCCGGCTGCTCGCCGCCGAGCTGACCCGACTCGCCGCGCTCGCCCCCGAACTGGACGCAGAGGTCACCCGGGACGCCCTCGCCGAGTTGGCCGCCTGCTTCCCGGTCTACCGGGGCTACCCGCCGGAGGGCGCCCGGCACCTGGCCGCCGCCCGCGCCGAGGCGGGCCGCCGCCGCCCGGACCTCGCCGCCACCCTGGACGCGGTCACCGCCCACCTGCGCGACCCCGGCCACGAGCTGGCCGCCCGCTTCCCGCAGCTGTCCGGCGCGGTGATGGCCAAGGGGGTGGAGGACACCGCCTACTACCGGTGGAGCCGGTTCGTCGCGCTCAACGAGGTCGGCGGCTCACCGGCCCACTTCGGGGTGCCGCCGGAGCGGTTCCACCGCTTCGTCGCCGCCCGGCACGCCCGCTGGCCGGCCAGCATGACCACCCTGTCCACCCACGACACCAAGCGCGGCGAGGACGTCCGCGCCCGGCTCGCCGTGCTGTCCGAGCTGCCCGGCCGCTGGGCGGAGACCGTCAGCCGGTGGATGTCCCGCGCGCCACTGGCCGACCCGGCTCTCGCCCACCTGCTCTGGCAGAGCACCGTCGGTGCCTGGCCCATCGAGCGGCAGCGTCTGCACGCGTACGCCGAGAAGGCCGCCCGGGAGGCGTCGACCTCGACCAGCTGGGCCGACCCCGACCTGGCCTTCGAGCACCAGATGCACGCCCTGGTGGACCGGATGTACGACGACCCGGAACTGCGCGCCGAGATCACCGCGTTCGTCGACGAGATCACCCCGGCCGGCTGGTCCAACTCCCTGGGGCAGAAGCTCGTGCAGCTCGCCATGCCCGGGGTGCCGGACACCTACCAGGGCACCGAGCTGTGGGAGAACTCCCTGGTCGACCCGGACAACCGCCGGCCGGTCGACTTCGCCGTACGCCGGGGGTTGCTGGCCCGCCTCGACGCCGGTTGGCGGCCCGAGGTGGCCGCCGACGGCGCGGCGAAACTGCTGGTGGTGTCGCGGACGCTACGGCTGCGCCGCGACCACCCGGAACTGTTCACCGGCTACCGACCGGTGCCGGCGCACGGGCCGGCCGGCGCGCACGCCGTCGCCTTCGACCGGGGCGGCGCGCTCGCCGTGGCCACCCGGCTTCCGCTGCGGCTGGCCCGCGCCGGTGGCTGGCGGGGAACGCGGCTGCCGATGTCCGGCAACAGTGTTACCGACGTGTTCACCGGTCGGACCTACAGTGGGGCTGAGCTGCTGCTCGATGATCTGCTCGACACCTATCCCGTCGCCCTGCTGGCTCCCACCGACTCCGTGGAGGATGCCGCATGACCGAGTTCACGGTGTGGGCGCCCGAGGCCGCCCGGGTCCGGCTGCGGCTGCCGGGCGCCGCCGACCGCGAGATGCGCCCCGGCCCCGGGGGTTGGTGGCGGGTCGAGGTTCCCGGGGCCGGGCCGGGCACCGACTACGCGTTCCTGCTCGGCGACGACGACCGCCCGCTGCCCGACCCCCGCTCGGCATGGCAGCCGGACGGCGTGCACGGGCCCAGCCGGCTCTACGACCACTCGGCGTTCGCCTGGACCGACCAGACCTGGACGGGCCGGCAACTGCCGGGCAGCATCCTCTACGAACTGCACATCGGCACCTTCACCCCGGAAGGCACCTTCGACGCGGCGATCGGCCGCCTCGACCACCTGGTCGACCTCGGTGTCGACATGATCGAACTGCTGCCGGTCAACGCCTTCAACGGCGAACACAACTGGGGCTACGACGGCGTCTGCTGGTATGCCCCGCACCAGCCCTACGGCGGGCCGGACGGACTCAAACGCCTCGTCGACGCCGCCCACGCCAAGGGACTGGGGGTGATCCTCGACGTCGTCTACAACCATTTCGGGCCCTCCGGGGCCTACGCGCCGATGTTCGCGCCGTACCTCACCGAACAGAGCAACACCTGGGGCCGCACCGTCAACCTCGACGGTCCGCACTCCGACGGCGTACGCCGCTACATCATCGACTCGGTGCTGATGTGGCTGCGCGACTACCACGTCGACGGGCTGCGGCTCGACGCCGTGCACGCCATGCCCGACAGCCGCGCCACGCACTTCCTGGAGCAGGTCGCGGCCGAGGTGGAGGCGCTCTCCACCCACCTGGGCCGGCCGCTGTCGCTGATCGCCGAGAGCGATCTCAACGACCCGACACTGATCAGCCCGCGCGAGGCCGGCGGGTACGGCCTGCACGCCCAGTGGAACGACGACGCCCACCACGCCATGCACAGCCTGCTCACCGGGGAACGGCAGGGCTACTACGACGACTTCGGTTCGCTGGAGTGCCTCACCGACGTGCTCACCGGCGCGTTCTTCCACGCCGGCACGTACTCGACGTTCCGTAACCGGGCGCACGGGCGGCCGGTGGACCGGCAGCGTACGCCGGGGCACCGGTTCGTGGCGTACCTGCAGAACCACGACCAGATCGGCAACCGGGCCACCGGTGACCGGATCTCCGCCACCCTCTCGCCGGCGCTGCTGCGCGTCGGGGCGGTGCTGCTGATGACCGCGCCGTTCACCCCGATGCTGTTCATGGGGGAGGAGTGGGCCGCCGGCACGCCGTGGCAGTTCTTCACCAGCCACCCGGAGCCGGAACTTGCCACCGCGGTGGCCCGGGGACGGCGGCGGGAGTTCGCGGCGCACGGCTGGCTCTCCGACGACGTTCCCGACCCCCAGGATCCGCAGACGTTCCTGCGGTCCCAGCTGGACTGGGCGGAGCGGGACAAACCCGAGCACCGGGAGATGTACGAGTTCCACCGCCGGTTGATCGCCCTGCGGAAGGCGCGCCCCGACCTGTCGGATCCTCGGCTGGACCGGGTGCAGATGTGGCACGGGGACCGCTTCCTGGTGATGCGGCGCGGGGACTGTCTGGTGGTGGCGAACCTGGCGGCTCGGGCGCAGGGGATCTCGCTGCCCGGGGTGGTGCGGCGGGTGTTGCTGGCCACCGGGGAAGGGGTGACGGTGCTGCGCGACCGGGTGGAGTTGCCCGGGGAGACGGCGGCCATCGTGGCGCTCTGAGTTCCGACCCGGGGACGGCCGCGACGGCGTGCAGGTCGTGGCGTAGCGTCGGTACACCGCCGCGGAGGCCGGGTGCACGGGGTTCGGCGTACAGGGTGGGGAAGGAGCGCTCCAGCGTGTCGCAGAGTGACGAGCAGACGGTCTTGGAGCGGATCCGTCAGGGTCTCGTCTACACCGAGTCGGAGGCTTCGTTCCAGGCTTCCCAGCGACGTACCGATCTCATCTTCGAGTACAACCACACACCGCCGAGCGAAACCGGCAGGCGGAGGTCCTTACTCGTCGCCATCCTCGGGTCGGTCGGTGAGCGCACCGTACTGCTCCCGCCCTTCCACGCTGGATTCGGGAGCAACGTCCACATCGGTGACGACTTCTTCGGGAACGTCAACCTCACCTTCGTCGACGACGTGGACATCCACATCGGCGACGGCGTCATGATCGCGCCCAGCGTGACGCTCACGACGACGGGGCACCCGGTGCATCCTGCGCGCCGGGTCGACTACGCGCGGTTCTCGGCACCCATCGTGATCGAGGACAGGGTCTGGATCGGCAGCAACGCCGTCGTCCTGCCCGGCGTCCGTGTCGGATACGGATCGGTCATCGGCGCGGGGAGCGTGGTCAGCCGTGACGTCCCTCCGATGGTCGTCGCGGTGGGGACGCCCTGCCGGGTGCTCCGACCCATCACCGACGACGACCTGACGACACGGAGCGCGGCCGGCTAGGTGTTCTGCCCATGGACGTTGGTGACAGGGCTGGGATCTTGAAATAGGTGAGGACCTCCGGGTGAGGTGGAGCTTGTCGAAGGTTCCACACCGTCTCGGAGGTCCTCGTGCCACACGCTAACGCACCC
>NZ_SMKD01000206.1 GCF_004348595.1 Micromonospora sp. KC723 | reverse complement strand
GTGGTGGCCACCGCCGCCCCGCCCGCCGGTGGCACCCCGACCCCGACCGGACCGGCCGCGCCCGGGCCGGTGTCGGAGACGCTGAGGTTCACCGCGAAGACCCTCGACGGCGCGGCCTTCTCGGCCGCCGACCTGGCCGGGAAGCCGGTGGTGCTCTGGTTCTGGGCGCCCTGGTGCGCGACCTGCGCCAGCCAGGCGTGGACGGTGGCCGAGATCGCCCCGCGGTTCCGGGACCGGGTGCCGGTCGTCGGGGTCGCCGGGCTTGGCCAGCAGCAGGCCATGAAGGACTTCGTCACCGAGTTCGAGCTCGGCGGCACGGTCCAGCTCGACGACCGGGCCGGCGCGCTCTGGCGGCGGTTCGAGGTCGTCGAGCAGAGCACCTTCGTGATCATCGACCGGGAGGGAAAGGTCGTCCACCAGGGCTTCCTGGACGGTGAGGACCTCACCCGCCGGGTCACCGCGCTGGCCGGCTGATGGAAGCGCCGCTGCTGCTCGCGGTGACCGCCGGCATGCTCACCGCGGTCAACCCGTGCGGCTTCGCGATGCTGCCCGCCTACCTGTCGCTGCTGGTCGCCGGAGCCTCCGACACCCGGGGCGCCGTCGGCCGCGCGCTCACCGCCGCCGCCGGGCTGACCACCGGGTACGTCGTGGTCTTCGGCGCCGTCGGCCTCGCGCTGGCACCCGCGGCCGACTGGCTGCGCCCCCGGCTGCCCTGGTTCACCGTCGGGCTGGGCCTGCTGCTGCTGGCGCTGGGCTGCTGGCTGCTCGCCGGACGGCGGCTGCCCACCGTGCGCCCGCTGGCCCGGGCGCCCCGGTTGACCCGGTCGTGGGCGTCCATGGTGGTGTTCGGCATGGCGTACGCCCTCGCCTCCCTCGGCTGCGCGATCGCGCCGTTCCTGGCCATCGTGGTGACCAGCCTCCAGGCCGGGTCGGCGGTGCGTGGCGTGGCGCTCTTCGTCGCGTACGCGGTCGGGATGGGCCTGGTGGTCACGGTCGCCGCGCTCGGCGTGGCGCTGCTGCGCGGCCAACTGGTGGCCCGGCTGCGGGGCGCGGGAGCGTGGGCGCCCCGGCTCAGCGGCCTGGTGCTGCTGCTCGCCGGCGGCTACGTCGCCTGGTACGGCTGGTACGAGGTACGGCTGGCCGAGGGCCGGCGGGACGCCTTCGGTGACCCGGTGGTGGTCGGGGCGGCCCGGGTGCAGCAGGCGCTGGTCTCCGTGCTGGAGACGGTCGGTCCGGCGGTGCTCGCGGGTGGGCTGGTGGTGCTGCTGGCGGTGGCGGCGCTGATCCGGCGGCGGGGCCGGAGCACGGCGGCGGGGAGCGGGCCGACCGACCCCCGCCGCCGGCGGATCAGCGCGTCGGCGTGAGCCGGTCGGTGCCCAGCCGGTCGCGGAGCACGTCCGGCACCAGCACCGAGCCGTCGGGCTGCTGGAACTGCTCCAGGATGGCCGGGAGGAGCCGGCTGGTGGCCAGCGCCGAGCCGTTGAGGGTGTGCACGAAGCGGGTCTGCTTGCCGCCCGGCTCCCGGTAGCGGATGGCCGCCCGGCGGGCCTGGTAGTCGCCGCCCCAGGAGACCGACGACACCTCCTTGTACTTGCCGGTGCTCGGCATCCAGACCTCGATGTCGAGGGTCTTGCGCATCGCGGCGCTGGCGTCGCCGGCCGCGAGCAGGCTGCGCTGGTAGTGCAGACCCAACCCCTCGACCAGGCTCTCGGCGTGGCCGACCATCGCCTCCAACGCGGCGTCGGCCTGCTCCGGCAGAGTGAACTGGAAGATCTCCACCTTGTTGAACTGGTGACCCCGGACGGTGCCCCGCTCGTCGGAGTGCGAGCCGGCCGCCTCCCGCCGGTAGCAGGGGGTGTACGCGAACACCTTCAACGGCAGCTTCGCGGTCTCCAGGATCTCGTCCTGGTACGCGCCGAGGATCGCCGTCTCGGCCGTCGGCAGCAGGAACTGCCCGCGTGGCGCCGACCGCTTGTCCAGGTGGTAGACGTCGTCGTAGAACTTCGGGAACTGGCCGGCGGCGAAGCCGGCGGTGTCCAGCAGCAGGTGCGGCGGGAGCAGGAACTCGTACCCGGCCCTGATGTTCTGCTCGATCAGCCAGTTGAGCAGCGCCCACTCCAGCTGGGCGCCCAGCCCGGTGTACATCCAGAAGCCGGAGCCTCCGAGTTTGACCCCGCGTTCGTGGTCCACCAGACCCAGTGCCCGGCTCAGCTCGACGTGGTCGCGGACCTTCTCGATGGCCGGCGGCTCACCGAAGGTCTTCACCACCCGGTTGGCCTCCTTGCCGCCGGCCACGACGTCGTCGGCGGGAAGGTTGGGCAGCTCGCTCATCGCGCCGCGCAGCCGGGCCTGCACCTCGTCCAGCTCCGCCTCCAGCTCGGCGAGCTGCTTGCGGCCGGCCTCCGGCGCGGAGACCTCCGGCTCGGTGCCGGCACGCTTCGCCGCCGCGTACGCCCGCGCCTCCGCCTTGCGGCGCTGCCGCTCGGCGTCGATCCCGGTGATCAGGGCACGGCGTTCCTGGTCGAGCCGCTGGATCTCGTCCAGGACCCGGTTGACCTCGGCGGGATCCAGTCGCTTCGCCAGCGCGGTCGCCACCGCCTCGCGATCCTTCCGGATCAACTCCATGTCGAGCATGCTGCTCCGTACGCCTCCGTCCGGGAAGTCAGGTGGGAACCCACCGATGCTACCGTCGCGCCCACCGGCGCCCGGTAGGCCCGTACCGGCTCACGGCCGCAGGCGGACGACGGCTGCTCCCGAGCACCCGGTGTGACCGCCGTCGGTGCAGCCGGTGTGAACCGGAGGTGCGCTCAGAGCCGGATCGGCATGAGGATGGAGAAGGCGTCCTCGTCGTCCGGGCGGCGGATGGCCAGCGGGGCGATCGGGCCGTCCAGCTCCAGCACCAGCTGCCCGCCACCGGCGGCGTCCAGCGCGTCGAGCAGGTAGCGGCCGTCCACCCCGACCCGCACGCCGGCGGTCGACTCGTCCGGGCCGAGCACCCGCAACCCCCGGTCGTCGGCCCCGAGCACGGTCACCTCGTACGTCCGCCCGGCGTGCTCCCGGTCCACCGTGGGGGCGTCGGGGGCGCGCAACGCCGTCCGCAGCGCGGCGGCGTCGACCGGGAACCGGTGCGCCGGCGGCTCGCCGGTCGACCGGGGCAGCAGCCGCCGGTAGTCGGGGAAGTCGTCCGGCAAGGTCGATCCGGCGACCTCGCGGCCCTCGGCGGCGACCACGACCCGCGTGCCGGTCAGGGCCACCGTCACCGTCACCGCCCCGACCCCGGCGGCGGATCCCGCCGCCGCCAGCAGGGCGCGGACCCGGTCGACGACGGCGACCGGCAACAACGCGCGCGTCGCCGGGCCGTCGACCGTCCCGCCGGCGCGGGCCACGGCGAGCCGGTGCCGGTCGGTGGCGACCAGCCGTACGCCGTCCGGCTCGACGTCGAACAGCACGCCGGACAGCACCGGCAGTCCGGCATCGGCGCCGACCGCGAAGCGGACGGCGTCGACCGCGGCGGCGAGTGCCGCGCACGACAGCACGACCCGGGTGGCTGACGGGTGCTCCTCCTCCGGGCCGAGCAGGGCCCGGACGCGGGAGAGCTCCCGGCGGGCGTCGGCCAGGCCTTCCTCCAGCCGGCGCAGGTGCGCGTCGAGCAGCCGCCCGACCACCGCCGGCTCGTGCCGGTGCCGCAGCGCGACGCCGATCTCGGCCAACGGCAGACCCACCCGGCGCAGCCCGGCCACCAGCCGGGCCGGCGCCACCTGCTCCCCGGTGTACCAGCGGTAGCCGGTCACCGGGTCGACCAGGGCCGGGGTCAGCACCCCGCAACGGTCGTAGAACCGCAGCGCGCTCACCGTCAGGCCGCTGGCCCGGGCCAGCCCGCCGATGCTGCGCAGTTCGCTCTCCACGCCAGGAATCCTGCCGCCTCAACCAGGTCGAGGGTCAAGCGCACCGGTCAGCCGCGCCGCGCCAGCACCCGGAAGGTCAGGCCCGCCGCCACCAGGCGGCCCAGCAGCACGTCGCCCATCGCGGTGACCGGGGTGACCTGACCGGAGGTGGGCGGCAGCTCGTCCAGGGCCAGGCACAGCGCCGACTCGGCGAGCATCTTGGCGGTCTCGTCGTACCCGGGGTCGCCGCCGGCCACCTCGGTCTGCACCGTACGGCCCCCGGCGGAGCCGACGAAGCGGACAGTGAACCACGACCTCGCCCGTTCCTCGGCGCTCGGCCCCTGCCCGAAGGCGTGCCGGTCGAGCAGCCAGCGCCGGGTCGGCGGCAGCTTCACCAGCCCGACCAGGCCGGCCATGCCGACGCCGGCGGCGAGGACGGTGGGCAGCCGCTTCACCGCCGCGAAGTGCCGGTATCGGAAGTCCGGACCGTACTCGGGGCGGGCCGCCGCGGACCGGCGCACCACCTGGGGGTCGATGGTGGGCAGCGGCACCGCCCACCGGCCGATCTCCTTCGACCAGCCCACCCTGCCCGGCACCGCGCGGACCTGGCGCCCCGCGGGGCGGGGCTCCACCGCCCGGCGGGCCTTCGCCGCCCGGCTCGCCTCGGTCGTCCGGGAGAACGCGGTCAGCGCCGAGTGGTACGTCCCGGCGGAGAACCTCCCGTGGGCCCGGACGAACCCGTCGACGGTCACCGGCCCGTCCGTGGGGAGCTGCTTGAGGGTGTACCAGACGCCCAGGTCGTGCGGGATAGAGTCGAAACCGCAGGCGTGCACCAGCCGGGCCCCGCTGCGTACCGCCTCGGCGTGGTGCCGCACGTACATCAGGTCGACGAACTCCGGTTCGCCGGTGATGTCGACGTAGTCGGTGCCCGCCGCCGCGCACGCGGCCACCAGCGGCTCCCCGTGGTGCACGTACGGCCCGACGGTCGTGGCGACCACCCGGGCGCTGTCCGCCACCGCCTGGAGGGAGGCGGCGTCGGTGACGTCGGCGGCGAGCAGCGGCAGCTCGGCCAGCGCCGGGTCGATGTCGGCCAGCCGGTCGCGGACCGCCGCCAGCTTGGCCGGGTTGCGCCCGGCCAGCGCCCAGCGCAGCCCGATCGGGGCGTGCCGGGCGAGGTACTCGGCGGTGAGGCCACCGGTGAAGCCGGTCGCGCCGAACAGGACAAGGTGGTACGAACGGTCGTGGTGCATCCGCCGAGTGTGCACCCTCATCCGCGCGGCGTGAAGACCGCCCGGACGCAGCCGTCGGCCCGGTCCCGGAACAGCGCGTACCCGGCCGGGCCCTGTTCGAGGGGCAGCCGGTGGGTGGCCAGGTGTTCGGTGCGCAGTTCGTCGCGGGCCATCCGCTCCAGCAACATCGGGATCCACCGCTGCCCGTGTTGCCGGCCGCTGCGCAGGGTCAGCCCCTTGTGCATCACCGCGCCGAGCGGGAACGTGTCGACGAACCCGGTGAAGGTGCCGGAGACGAAGACGGTGCCGCCCTTGCGGCAGGCGTGCACCGCCTCGCGGACAGCGAGGGCATCCACGCCGCGGCCGGCCCGACGACCGGCGAAGCGTTCCGCCAGCGAGGCCGGCCGGCCGCCGCCGTCGGCCGCGCCGACGGCCTCCACGCACACGTCCGGGCCCCGGCCGCCGCTGCGTTCCCGCAGCTCGGCGGTGACGTCGGTCTGCTCGTAGTGGAGCGTCTCCGCCCCGGTGTGCCGCTCGGCCATCCGTAGTCGCTCCGGATGCCGGTCGATGACGATCACCCGGTCCGCGCCGAGCAGCGTCGCGGCCTGCGCGGTGAGCTGGCCGACCGCGCCCGCGCCCCAGATGGCGACCACGTCGCCGGGGCCCACCTCGCCCAGCTCGGCGCCCATCCACCCGGCCGGGGCCGCCTCCGAGGCGAAGACCGCCCGGTCGTCGCTGACCGTCTCCGGCACGGTGAACGCCCCGACGTCGGCGTACGGCACCCGCACGTACTCGGCGTGGCTGCCGGTGAAGCCGCCGGTGGCCCGGGGATGGCCGTAGCAGCCGCCGGTGGGTTGCCCCCAGGCTTCCTCGGCCACCGCCGGAGCCGGGTCGCCGTTGTCGCAGCAGGCGTGCTGCCCGCGCCGGCAGTACCAGCAGCTCCCGCAGGCGACCGAGGCGCAGACCACCACCCGGTCACCCACCCGGTGCCGGCGCACCTGCGGCCCGACCTCGGCGACCTCACCGAGGAACTCGTGGCCCAGCACGTCACCGGCGGCGAGGAAGGGTGACCGTCCGCCGAGTAGCGGCAGGTCCCCGCCGCAGGTGGCGCTGCGGCGCACCCGCACGATCATGTCGTGGGCGTTGCGTAGCTCCGGGTCGGGCACCTCGCGCACCGCGAGCGCGTCCGCGCCCTCCCAACACAGCGCCCTCATCCGGGCACCGCCGGGCGGTCCACCGGCGACCGGTCGGCGCGTAGCACCTCACCGGTCTCGACGAACTGCTTGACCCGGCGCAGGGTGTCCCGCAGGTACCGGCCCGGGTCGTCGCCGACCAGATGGGCGGCCATCCCCGGCAGGGTGGCCCGTCCACCCAGCGGGCGGGCCGCCAGCTCGGTGCCGCGCCCGCCGGGTGCCGGGCGCAGCCACAGCTCCACCGCGCCCGCCAGTGGGCGCAGCGGCTCCGGCCACCGTCCGCCGGGCAGCACCTCGCCGGCCGGCCGGTCCACGGTCACCACCTGCCAGCGGCCCGGTCGCGGGCCGGCGTCGGCCGCGCGCCGCCCGCCGCCCCACCGGGGTACGCGCAGCGCCGCCACCAGCGCGCGGGGGAAGCGCCGTCGCATCGGTACCACCTGCCCCTCCGGTGCTGTGCGGCCGGTCACGCGCGGCCGGCCGCCCGGCTGTCCCATGCTCGGCCGGAGCCGGGTGAACCGGGTTCCCCCCGAAGGGGTGAACCGGCGCGGGCCGGGTAACCGCCGGCGACCGGGGAGGAACGCGTCCGACGGGGGTGGCACCCATGACGCAGGGCCGCAGCAGCGACGGGATCGCCGGGGCAGACGCGGGACCGCCGCTGCTCGCCTCCCGGCTCACCCCGCCCGCCCCGCCGGAGCCGCTGCTGTGGCGGCCCCGGTTGGCCGCCCGCCTCGACGCCGGCGCCACCGGCCCGGTGACCCTGGTAAGGGCCCCCGCCGGCTGGGGCAAGACCACCCTCCTCGCCGCCTGGACGCGGGCCGGCGGCGACCACGGTGACGACGGCGGGGCCGCGGTGGCCGGGCCGGGCATGGGCGCGGCGGAGCCCGGACCCGCCTGGGTCCAGGTGGAGCGGGGCGACACCGGGGAGCGGTTGTGGGCGTACCTGGCGGCGGCGCTGAGCGGTACGGCTGGGAGTG
>NZ_SMKD01000205.1 GCF_004348595.1 Micromonospora sp. KC723 | reverse complement strand
GGGTGGCGCGGTGGTGAGGGTCGGGCGGACCGTCGGCGGGGCCGCCGGCCGGCCGCCGTCGCCGCCGCTGGCGGCCAGCGCCAGCGGGGCACCGATCAGGATGGCGGCGAGCGTCCCCACGGCGCCCATGGTGACGGTGGCGCGGCGGCGGGTACGTAGCCGTCGCTCGGCCCGGGTCAGTTGGTCTTCCACGGTTGGTGCCTCCTCGGCGAGATCGGTCAGTGTGGTGCGGAGCAGGTGCTCGATGGGGGACGTCACCGCCGTACCTCCAGAAGTTCGATGTCCGGCAGGAGCTCGCGTAACCGGCGTACGGCCCGGTGGGTACGGCTGCGGACGGTGCCCACCGAACAGCCCAGGGTCTCGGCGACCTGGGTTTCGGTGAGATCCTCGTAGTAGCGCAGGATCACCACCGTCCGCTGGGCCGGCGGCAGGTGCCGCAACGCCGCCCGCATGGCCAGCCGCAGGTCCGTGCCGCCGCTGGGATCGGCGTCGGCCCGGTCGTCGGCACCGGTGAGCAACGACTCCCGGTACCGGCGCAGCCGCCGCCACCAGCTCACGTGCTCCCGGTACATGACCGTGCGCAGGTAGCCCTCCGGGTCGGCGTTGCGCAGTGTCCGCCAGCGCGGGATCGTCCGCGCCAGCGCCGACTGGAACAGGTCCTCCGCCGCGTGCCGGTTGCCGGTGAGCAGGTACGCCACCCGCATCAGCGCCGGCGTGCGGCTGGCCACGAACTCGGCCAGCCGGGCACGTTCGTCGTCGTCCACCCACCCTCCCCGTTCCACTTGTTCACAGATACAGACGCCGCGGGCCGGGCCAGCTATCCATTACCGGGCAAGGGATTTCCGGCGGGGAAAGTGTCGGTCGTGGCCGGTACCGTCCCGCCACCAACTCCAGAAAGGGTGCGGGGGCGATGGTGGGCGTGGCCGGGCTGGGTGCTCGCTGATGCGGTCGGGGCGGGCGCGGCTGGACCGCGCGGTGGTGCAGGGCTTCTACGACCGGATGCGGGCGGTCGCCCCGGCGGCGTACGGGGCGATCGAGCGGGACCGGGCGGGTGACCCGGGGCGACCCTTCGCCGACACGGCGTGCGGGCGGCTCGCCGGCTCGCTCGACCCGGCCGGGCTGCGCGCGTTGGGCATGTGGGCGCACCACTGGTGCATGCGGTTCTACGACGACGACACGCGCCCCGGCCTGCGGCTGGTCCGCGAGATCGCTGGCCGGCGCGGGCTGGGCTGGACGGTCGACGAGGTGCGCTGGATGCTCGGCGAGTCGCACGCGGCCGGCCCGGCCGCCGCGCATCGGCTCACCCTGCCGCTGGCGGCCGTCGCCGAGCTGCCGGACGGGGCGCTCGGCGAGGTGGTGGCCGGCGGGGCGGGCTGGTGGCGGCTGGTCGGCTGAGCGGCGGCCACCTGCCTCGGGCCTGCCTGCCGGGTACGGACGGCGGGGCGCGTAAGCTGGCTGGTCGTGAGTCTCACCATCGGCATCGTCGGCCTGCCCAACGTCGGCAAGAGCACCCTGTTCAACGCGCTGACCAAGAACGACGTGCTCGCGGCGAACTATCCGTTCGCCACCATCGAGCCCAACGTCGGCGTCGTCGGGCTGCCGGACGAGCGGCTGGACAAGCTCGCGGAGATCTTCTCCTCGCAGAAGGTGCTGCCCGCGCCGGTGTCGTTCGTCGACATCGCCGGTTTGGTGCGCGGCGCGTCCAAGGGGCAGGGCCGGGGCAACGCGTTCCTGGCGAACATCCGCGACGCGTCGGCGATCTGCCAGGTGGTGCGCGCCTTCTCCGACCCGAACGTGGTGCACGTCGACGGCAAGGTCTCCCCGGCCGACGACATCGAGACGATCAACACCGAACTGATCCTCGCCGACCTTCAGACGTTGGAGAAGGCGCTGCCGCGGCTGGAGAAGGAGGCCAAGCTCCGCAAGGACCGGGCCGCCGCCGTCGCCGCCGCCAAGGCCGCCGTGGAGGTCCTCGACGGCGGCACCACCCTGTATGCCGGGGCCGCCGCCGCCAAGGTCGAGCTGGAGCACCTGCGCGAGCTGCACCTGCTCACCACCAAGCCGTTCCTGTACGTCTTCAACGTCGACGAGGCCGAGCTGGCCAACGCCGAGTTCCTCGACGAGCTGCGCGCGCTGGTCGCCCCCGCCGAGGCCGTCTTCATGGACGCCAAGATCGAGTCCGAGTTGGTGGACCTGCCCGAGGAGGAGGCCCGCGAGC
Source organism: Micromonospora sp. KC723 (assembly GCF_004348595.1). Classification (GTDB taxonomy): domain Bacteria; phylum Actinomycetota; class Actinomycetes; order Mycobacteriales; family Micromonosporaceae; genus Micromonospora. The sequence goes on along the minus strand of NZ_SMKD01000205.1, from coordinate 5,079 downwards.
TGCTGGAGTCGATCGGGCAGCACGAGCCCGGCCTGAACCAGCTCGTCCGGGTCGGTTTCCGTACCCTCGGACTCCAGACGTACCTCACGGCCGGCCCCAAGGAGGCGCGGGCCTGGACCATCCCGGTAGGCGCGACCGCCCCGGAGGCCGCCGGTGTGATCCACAGCGACTTCCAGCGCGGCTTCATCAAGGCCGAGGTCGTCTCCTACGACGACCTGGTCGGGGCCGGATCGATGGCGGCGGCCAAGGCGGCCGGCAAGGTCCGGATCGAGGGCAAGGAGTACGTCATGCAGGACGGCGACGTGGTGGAGTTCCGCTTCAACGTCTGACCCTTGTTCAGCCACTGACCCTGGTTGATCCACTCCGTGTGCGGCAGGTCGCGGTGTCAGGGCTCCAGCCACCGCCACTTGGCGCAAGTGGAGCGGATCCCCCTGCGGATACTGGTCCGGTGACCGTCGAATTTCCTTCGCCCACCATCCCGGCCGCACACCGTACCGAGGTCTTCCTGCGGTACCTCGACTACTTCCGAACGAGCGTGGTGGAAAAGGTGTCCGCGTTGACCGAGGACGACGTACGCCGCAGCGTTGTGCCCTCCGGTTGGACCCCGCTGGAGTTGGTCAAGCACCTGCGTCACGTGGAACTTCGGTGGATCGAGTGGGGTTTCCAGGGGCGCGACGTCGGCGACCCGTGGGGCGACCGGCGCGAGGACCGGTGGTACGTCGCACCGGAGGAGACTCGGCACGACCTGCTGGCCGCGCTTCGCGCGCAGGGCAGGCACACGCGGGCTGTGGTGGAGGGCAGTGAACTCACCTCGGTCGGGATGCCCGGCGAGCGCTGGGACGGCGCCGACCCGGCATCGCTGGAACGGGTGCTGTTCCACCTCGTGCAGGAGTACGCCCGTCATCTCGGGCACCTGGACATCGTGGTGGAACTGACGGGTGGCCCGACCGGCGAGTAGGCCACTGCTGATCCACTCCAGATGCGGGATGCGGTGGCGCGCGCGTCGGCCGTCCGGCTAGCCGATCGTCCTGTCGGCGTTGCCGCCGGAGCTTCCTCCGGGCGAGATCACGGCCTCCGTCCAACCGCGGGCGAGAATCTCTTCCACTGTCTCGGCCGGCGTCTGGCGGGACGTGTCGAGCCAGAGCCCGATCCGGGGCGTCTGGTGCCGCAACACAGCGTCGAGCTGTTCGATGGCCCAGGTGCCGTACACGGTCTTGCCTCGACCGGCCTCGCGGGCCGCGATGGCCTCGGTCGACGGGGCGAGTACGACCACGAGCAGGGGGCGTGCCCGGATCAGCGTCGTCATCCGGGCGAGGGCGTCGCCCAGGATGACGTCCTGGGTGACGACGGTGAAGCCGGCGTCGAAGTACGCGTCGCTCACCTGAGCCGCCAGGTGGTAACGCAGTCGAAGCTGCCGGAGCGCCTCGTCGGTGGGATCGGGCGTCATCTCGGCGCGCCCGGCCACGATCATGCGTCGGAAGGAATCGCCCCGTACGTGCACGGATCGGGGCAGCCGTTCGGCGAGAGACTGCGCGACGGTCGATTTCCCGGCGGCCTGGACGCCGGTTATGAGGACGACCGCGTGCCCGATCGTCGGCTGGTTCCCGTTCCGCGCCACGGTCGGTGAAATCACTTGATCTGCCTTTCCGCGGTCCAACGGCTCCGCGACTTCCCGTCCGGATCATCGCCGTACCAGAAGCCGGGAAGCTCCGCTGCCACGTCCGATGCCTGGTGAATCACTCCAGGTGCGGAATGTGCCGGTGTTCTGGTGTGTGCGGACACCACCATTTCCCGCGACCGGTGTGGAGCCGTCGTCGGCCTGCTCGCTGCCACTGTCCTCGCTGCCCTCGCGCTGTTCACCGGATACTTCCCGCCGGCACTAGCCGCAGACCCTCGCCTTGATCCACTCCGTGTGCCGCATGTCGCGGTCGGGTGCCTCCGGACACGCCTACTTGGTGCAGGTGGAGTGAATCATGGGGGTGGGTGGGGTGGTCAGTCGGATTCCTCGTGGTAGTAGACCGTGAACGAGTAATAGTCGCCCTCGGCGGTGATCTCGTTGTGCAGGACGATGTCCTGGATCCATACCGGGCCGAGGTCTTCGATGGTGTCGGCGAGCCGGCGCAGCAGGGCGGGTACGTCGTCCTGGGTGGGGCCGGCGGGGTTCCCCTGCGAGAAGTGCCGGATCGTGTAGGGGTCGGGTAGGTCGGGCATCCTGGTAGTATTCAGGATGGTCGATAGCCATCATCATCCCGGGTCGCCTGTCGGCCGGAGGTGCCAGGCGTTGGGGAGAACTTCCGGCCGACCCGGGGGAGACGACCGTCTCGGCGGAGGACGAGCAGGGCGTACGCCTTCGAGTCTTCTGCGACCCGCGGATGCCCGGCGGCCCGGCGTTGCCCGCGCCGCGCCGACCACGACGGGCCCGGCTCGCCCGGCGCTGACCGGCCCCCGGTCAGGAGATGTGGTGCAGGATCACGTTGTGCACGTGGTGGCTCTTCTGGTCACCCCGGAACTCGACCTCGTAGGTGTGGGTGCCGACGTGGATGGCGATCGCCCCGGTGGAGAAGAACGACCCACCCCACGACTTGTTGCTGACCACGCTCACGCTGGTGATCTTCGAGTACGGGATACTGGTGATCGCGTACCGTTTGCCGACGAAGGACCGGTCCTGGATGATCACTCGGCGGTTGGTCAGGCCGATGAAACCGGTGCCGGTGCCGACGGCGTCGTAGACGGCGATGATCTGCTCACCGTCGAGCAGTCCACTCTGGATCTGTTGGAACTGCTCCTTGCGGTCGTACGTCGCATTGGCCATGGACCCACGGTAGGCAGCGCGCGCCAACGTGGGCGGCCGGTGGTTTGGGCGGTCGGCTACTCTGCACGCCGCGGAACGGACACGGGGGAGGGAACGGGACGTGACTGCGGACGACAGGTCGGGGCGTCCCGTACCACCCGCTGTGCCAGAGGCGGCCGGCGGCGACTGGGAGCCGTGGGAGGGCCACCAGACGCGGACGAACCGGACGGCCGTCGCCGCCTTCGTGTGCGGTCTGCTCGGTGGCCTGCTCGGGCTGGTCCTCGGGTTGGTCGCGCTCGTCCAGATCCGCCGGTCCGGCCAGCGGGGGCGGGGCTTCGCCGTCGCCGGCCTGGTGTTCGGCGGGGTCTGGGCGCTCGTGGTGGCGCTGCTGGTCATCGGGCTCCCGTCCCGGCCCGGCCCGAACGAGGGCGTCCGGGGCCTGCGGGTGGGGGACTGCTTCCGCGTCGGCGACGTCGCGCCGGGTACCCGCACCGCGCCGGACGAGGTAACCACGGTGCCGTGCACCGAACCGCACGACGGGGAGCTGGTCGACCGTCTGCCCGGCTACGAGCGGTACGCCGGTGAGGCGTACCCCGGCAGCGCCGCGCTCTCCGCCCGGGCGGAGACCGAGTGCCGGCGGCAGCAACGCAACTACGTCCTCGACCCGCTGTCGCTCCCGACCGACGTACGGCTGCGCTGGTACGTCCCGTCCCGCGTCGAGTGGGATACCGACCCCCGGATCACCTGCTACCTGGCCGGCACACAGCCGTTGACCCGCCCGTTGCGCCAGGACGCGACGGTGCTCCGGCCCGAGCAGCTCACGTACCTGACGGCGGTCCGCGAGTTCACCGAGGCCCGCGCCGCCCTCGCCGCCCAGGGGCCGACCGCCCCGCCGGCCGAGCTGCGCGGCATGGTGGAGCGGGCGGCCTCGGCGAACGCCAGCATGTGGCTCGCCCTGAGCGGGGCGACCTGGCCGGCGCAGGCCCGGGAGCCGATCGAGAAGCTGATCGCCGAGGCCCAGGGAGCGGCGGTGTCCTGGCGGGACGCGGAGAAGGCCCCCGACCGGGAGCAGATGCTGCGGCTGGTGGCGCAAGCCGAACAACGCCGCGACCCGCAGCTCGATCTGGCCGTACGGCGGGCCCTGGGGTTGTCCACGACGCAGGGCGACCCGGCCCGCTGAGCGGCGCGCTTCCAGGCGACGCTACCCACCGTCATGCGATGAACCACTCGGGTGGTCGCCGCCGGACGTTTCGGGGGAGCGCGGCCGGCGGGACGCGGCCCTAGGCTGGTGGCAGAGTCGACCTGTCAGGTCGACGTGGACGGGGGGCCGGTGATGGACACCTGCCGCGGGGATGCGGCGGCGCGTGCCGCCGTTCAGTGCTCGGTGACCGCCCGGTACGCGTCCTCGATGCGGGCGGCCAGCAGCACCTCGCCCTCGGTCAACGGCTCGCCGTCGCCGTGGCCGACCCGGATCTGCGTCTCACGATCCCGCCGGCTGATCTCGGGGCGCAACCGCAGCGCGTCGGCCACCACCTTGACCCGCTCGGTCAGTGCCGCGTGCTGGGTGTCGTCCATGACGAGGGTGCGGCGGATCTGCTCACCCTCGCGGGTCCACCCGCTGAGCAGGGTCAGCGCGTCGCTGAGATAGTCGTGCTTTGCCCGGCTGCTGAACAGCGCGCGCATCACCGCACCTCCCAGACGTCGTTGCCGGCTTGTGGCCAAATCGTCGCCGTCCCGTGTCCTTGTGATGCTCTCCAGTCTGTCGGGGGGACATCGGTGTGTCCACGCCCACACTTCCGTGTTCTGCTGACCTGATGGTCGAGCTAGGTACCCGAATTGCCGATTGATCTGGCACGCTGGACGCCCGTGCGGACCGAACGGGTAGGCGGAAACGGACAGGCCGAGCGGCGCGAGCCCAGAGTCGTCGTCGGCGCGGCGATCATCTGCGGTGGGCGGGTGCTGGCCTGCGCGCGGTCCGCGCCCCCGGAGGTGGCCGGCCGGTACGAGTTCCCCGGCGGCAAGGTCGAGCCGGGGGAGAGCGAGGTGGCCGCCCTGGTCCGCGAGTGCGCCGAGGAACTGGCGGTACGGGTGGCGATCGGCGACCGGGTCGGCGGCGACGTCCGGATGGCGCACGGCCGCTCGGTGCTGCGGGTGTACACCGCCCGGCTGTTGCACGGGGACCAGCCGCAGGCGCTGGAACACTCCGCCATGCGCTGGCTCTCCGCGACCGAGCTGGACTCCGTCAGCTGGCTGCCCGCCGACGTCCCCATCGTGGCCGCCCTCCGCCC
>NZ_SMKD01000204.1 GCF_004348595.1 Micromonospora sp. KC723 | reverse complement strand
CCTTCAGCCACCCCGCTGGCCCGCCACTGGTGACGCTCACATCCGGCTTGCGACCCGCGTGCTCCAGCCGCGCGCCCCCGGCTGAACCCACGCGACCAACAGCGATGCCGGCACCTCGCCGCTGGCTGACACGCTTCCCCGAGACGGCGAGGGCCTGCCGCCCCGCACAACCGACGACCACCCCCGCAGCCCCCTGGAGGCCCCATGTCCTCGCCAATCAGCCGACGCCGCCTGATCCAGGCCGTCGGCGCGACCGCCGTGGTGTCCGCTACCGGCGCCGCCACAGTCGGTGCCGCGCCCGCGACAGCCGCCCTTGCCCCGGCCCGGCCGGACATCGGCGTCTCGGCATTCCCGTTCGACCTCGGGCAGGTCCGGCTGACCTCCAGCCGGTGGCTGGACAACCAGACCCGCACGCTGAACTACCTGCGCTTCGTCGACGTCAACCGGTTGCTGTACAACTTCCGCGCCACCCATCGCCTCTCCACCGGCGGTGCCGCGGCACCCGGCGGCTGGGACGGTCCCACGTTCCCCTTCCGCAGCCACGTACAGGGGCACTTCCTGACCGCCTGGTCGCACGCGTGGGCGGTGCTCGGCGACACGACCTGCCGGGACAAGGCCAACCACATGGTGGCCGAACTCGCCAAGTGCCAGGCCAACAACGCTGCCGCCGGCTTCAACACCGGATACCTCTCCGGGTTCCCCGAGTCCGACTTCACCAGCCTCGAAGCGCGAACGTTGAGCAACGGCAACGTGCCGTACTACTGCATCGACAAAACCCTCGCCGGCCTGCTCGACGTATGGCGTCACATCGGCAACACCCAGGCCCGTGACGTCCTCCTGGCGCTCGCCGGCTGGGTCGACTGGCGCACCAGCCGGTTGACCACGAGCCAGATGCAGGCCACGCTGGCCACTGAGTTCGGCGGCATGAACCTCGTCCTGACCGACCTTTACCAGCAGACCGGCGACGCCCGCTGGCTGACCGCGGCCCAGCGGTTCGACCACGCCGCCGTCTTCGACCCGCTGGCCGCCAACCAGGACCAGCTCGCCGGGCTGCACGCCAACACCCAGGTCCCCAAGTGGGTAGGTGCCGCCCGGGAGTTCAAGGCCACCGGCACCACCCGCTACCGGGACATCGCCAGCAACGCGTGGAACATCACCGTCGACGCGCACACCTACGTCATCGGCGGCAACAGCCAGGCCGAGCACTTCCGGGCCCCCGACGCCATCGCCGCGTACCTGCGCACGGACGCCTGCGAGGCGTGCAACACGTACAACATGCTCAAGCTGACGCGCGAGCTGTGGCTGCTGGACCCGAACCGCGCGGCCTACTTCGACTTCTACGAGCGGGCGCTGCTCAACCACTTGATCGGCCAGCAGAACCCGGCCGACAACCACGGTCACTTCACCTACTTCACACCGCTCAACCCCGGCGGCCGGCGCGGCGTGGGTCCGGCGTGGGGCGGCGGCACCTGGAGCACAGACTACGACTCCTTCTGGTGTTGCCAGGGCACCGGGCTGGAGACCAACACCAAGCTGATGGACTCCATCTACTTCCACAACGGCACGACCCTGACGGTCAACCTGTTCATGCCGTCGGTGCTCAACTGGTCGCAGCGCGGGATCACGGTCACCCAGACCACCTCGTACCCGGTCAGCGACACCACGACCATCACCGTCACGGGCTCGGTCGGCGGGTCATGGACGATGCGGATCCGGATCCCCGCGTGGACGAGCGGGGCGAGCGTCAGCGTCAACGGCACGCCGCAGAACCTCGCCACGACACCGGGCAGCTACGCCAGCCTCACCCGCTCCTGGACCTCCGGGGACGTGGTCACGGTGCGCCTGCCGATGCGCGTCGTCCTGGCCGCCGCCAACGACAACCCGGCGGTGCAGGCGATCACGTACGGCCCGGTGGTGCTGTCGGGCAACTACGGCAACACGACCCTGAGCGCGCTGCCCTCTCTCGACCCCACGTCGATCACCCGGACCAGCACCAGCGCGCTCGCGTTCACCGCCGTCGCCAACGGCTCCCCGGTCAGTCTTGGGCCCTTCCACGACGCCCACGGGCATAACTACACCGTCTACTGGGCCACCGGCGGAGGCGCCGCCAGCTTCCGTCTGGCCAACGCGGCCAGCAACCTGGTGCTCGGCATCAAGGACATGTCCACCGCCGACGGCGGGCTTGCGCTCCAGTGGGGCGACACCGGCACCGCCGACCACGACTGGCAGATCGTGGTCGACGGGACGGCGGTACGGCTGCGCAACGTCAACAGCGGCAAGGTGCTCGGGGTGGAGAACATGTCCACCGCCGACAACGCCCGCATCCTCCAGTGGGCCGACAACGGCACCGCCGACCATCTCTGGACCCTCGTCGACGCGGGCGACGGTTCGCACAAGCTGCGCAACGTGCACACCGGCAAGCTGTTGGCGATCCTGAACGGGTCGACGGCGCAGGGGGCGCAGGCGGTGCAGGACCAGGACAACGGCAGCCGGGACAACCAGTGGCGGTTCATCCCGAACGGGGCCCGCCGGCTCCAGAACCTCAACAGCGGGCTGGTGCTCGGTGTGCAGAACATGTCCACCGCCGACGGCGGGCTGGTCATCCAGTGGGACGACACCGGCACCGCCGACCACCTCTGGACCGCGATCGTGGACACCGACGGCTACCTGCGCCTACGCAACTCCCACAGCGGAAAGGTGCTCGGCGTCGAGAACATGTCGACCGTCAACGGCGCCCGGGTCCTGCAGTGGGCGGACAACGGCACCAACGACCACCGGTGGCGGCTGCGGTACGGCCGCAACGGTCACTTCCGCATCCAGTGCGCCAACGGCGGCCGGGTCCTCGGCGTCACCAACGGGTCGACCTCGGCCGGCGCACAGGTGATCATCTGGGACGACAACGGCAGCGACGGGCACCTCTGGCGGTTCATCTAGTCGCTGCGCCGGACGTGAACGGGCCGCCCGTCGCCGGCCCGTGGTCCGGCCCGGCGACCCGAACCGGAAGCCGAACCCTACCCCGTGACGGCCACGGGGTAGGGTTCGACCGATGTCGACCGCAGTTCGCTCGCCGTGGCCGGCCCTGACCGAGGGCGCGCGAGAGGTGCTGTTGGATCTCCTCGTCCACGGTCCGATGCCGCGTGCCGAGATCGCGGCCCGCCTGCGGATGTCCCGCCCGACCCTCAGCCGCCTCACCGGGACTCTGGTCGCGGTGGGCCTGCTCGGGGAGGGCGGCACCGAGCTGCGTTCGCGAACCGGGCGTCCCTCGGAACTGCTGCACGTTCAGGGCGGGTCGCACCACTTCCTCGGAGTGAAGCTCACCGCCGACCGGCTCTACGCAGCCGTGACCGACCTGACCGGCACGCTGGTGGGTTCGGTCGAGGAGACGTTGGCGTCCACCGAGCCGGACGACGTGGTGGCGCAGGTCGCCGCCGTCGCGACCGGCGTCGGCGACCTGACCGGCCCCGGCGGTCTGACCGGCCTGGGCGTGACGCTGGGCTCAGCCGTGCAGGACGGTGTCGTGCTGGACGCCGGATTCCTGGACTGGCAGGGGGTGCCGCTCGCCTCGGCCCTGACCGCGGCCACTGGCCTGCCGGTCGCCGTGGACAACGATGTACAGGCGCTCACCCTCTGCGAGCACTGGTTCGGCCCGACGGCGGGCGCCGACTCGATGGTGCTGATCACGGTCGGCGCGGGTGTCGGTACCGGAATGGTCTCTGGTGGGCGCCTGGTGCAGGGTGCGCACGGCCGGCCGCCCCGGTTCGGTCACCTCCTGGTCGACCCGACCGGCCCGCGGTGCGGGTACGGCCACCGCGGCTGCGTCTCCAGCTTCCTCATGACCGACATGATCATGCGTCAGCTACCCGGGCGGTCGACCTACGAGGAGGCGGTCGAGCAGGCCCGTTCGGGCCATCCGGAGAGCGAAGCGGTATTCCAGGCCGCCGGCTACGCGCTGGGAGTGCTCATCGGGTACGCGGCCAACATTCTCGACCCGGAGCGGATCCTGCTGACCGGCGAGGGCCTGCCGCTCTACGAGGTGGCCGAGGCCGCGGTGGCCCGGGGGCTCCGGAACACCTACGAGGATGATCCGGCGCTCATCGATCTGACGGCGGTCCCCTTCGACTTCAGCGAGTGGGCCCGCTCGGCTGCCGCGCTGTCGATCCGGGCCACGGTCACCGGCATTCGCTGAGCCGGCGGCGCGTCGGGGCCTGGTCACCCGTGCGGATGACCAGGCCCGAATCGCTCGCGTCAGCTGGCTCGCAGGTCGTCCAGCAGGACGGATCCGCGCGTCACACCGACCCCGTCGGCCTGGTTGACGAAGATGTTGAACTGGGACAGGTTGCGCAGGTCTTCGGGGGTGATGCGCCGGTCCGCGTTCGCGGTGTCCCACGGGGCCGGCCGCCATTGCGAGAACGGGATGGTCAGCTGTACGGGCGTCGTGCCCGCGAGCGACGGGTACGCCTCGTAGGCGACGCCCCCGGCGTTGAGCTGGAGCACGAGCTTGTGGTCCGACCCGTCCGGCGTGAGCCACAGGGACAGACCACCGTAGTCGGACCAGTCGCCCGCCAGCCGCTTGCCGATGCCGGTGTAGGTCTGGAACGTGAAGTCGTAGTCGAACCTGAGTGCCTTGCCGCCGTTCGCGTCGGCGAGTGAGATGGTGTTGGTCCCGTAGGTGCTGTACTCCGACCGCAGCGCGGTGTCGTCGGGGTGGCCCTCGAAGTCGTCCACCACACCCGGCGGCATCGGCGGCCTGGCACCGAGGATGACGCTGTTGGTCAGCTCCAACCGCGCGCGGCCGGGAATGGTGGCTATGACCTTCAGCTGGGTGACGGTGTTGTCGAGGCTCGCCGCCCCGATCTGCCAGGTGCCGGTGTGGTAGCCGCTGGCGGGGTCGTAGCGGAGCGGGTACTGCTTCGCCTTGTCACCCACCGTGTACCACACCCGCGACGCCCTGGCGTTGGAGACCTTGACCCGGATCGTCGTGGTCGGCGTGGTCACCCGCTCCCGGTCAGTGGGAGACACGATGTGCGCCAACGGTTGCTGGGAAACGGCCCTGGTACGGCGGTCGTACACACGGGACAGCTCGCCGGCGAACACGGAGTACGGGTCGTCGTAGAAGGCACGGAAGTCGGCCAGCATCTCGTGCTCGGGCAGGTCGCCGGTCGCCGGGTGAGGCACAAAGAACTGGTCGGCGCCGAAGTTGGCCCAGGTCATCGCGTAGGTCGTGCGCCGGGCGTCCGGATCGGCCTTGATGGCGTCGAAAACCTGGGTGTACCAGTTCAGGTTGCCGTTGCGTCCGTTCGCCTTGAGCGCGCCGCTGATGCCGTACTCGGTGGCGGCCGAGACCTTGCCCTTCTCGTCCGCGATCCGGGCAAGCATGGCCAGGTCGGCGACGACACCGTTGACCCACTGCGGCGAGGCGTCGCTGCCGTCGTAGTTGTCGTAGCCGAGCACGTCGACGAAGTCGTCACCCGGGTAGGTGCGCAGGTAGACGTCGCTGACGCCGCCGTAGGAACCGCCCGGGGAGTAGGCGTACAGGAAGTTGTGCACCTTCCTCGTGTCACGGAGGTACTCGACCGTGTAGCGCCACAACTCGATGTACTGCGACGGTGAGGCGTGCGCGGCCCCCCACCAGAACCAGGATCCGCTGTTCTCGTGGAAGGGGCGGAAGATGACCGGGATCGGCCGGCCGCGGTCGTCGGTGATGGCGTGGGCCAATCGGGCCACCCGGTCGAGGTACTCGCGGAACTCGCCGTTGTGGTCGCCGCCCGGCAGGATCCGTGCCACCACGTCACCGTTGGTGTCACCGTAGTTGCCACCCGTGACGAAGTTGTTCATGTGGGCGCTGATCGTGTTGATGCCGCCCACCCCACCCGGTGGGCCGCCTGGACCAGCTTGACGTAGGTGGCGAACTTCTCTTCCGGCGTGCCGGGCGAGGAGCCGTAACCCTCGTCGCTCATGTCCCATCCGAACACGGCGGGGTAGTCGCCGACGCCGGCGCGCACGTCTGAGCTGACGCCGTCCGCAGCGTCGAAGGTGAGTCCGAACTCCGTAGTCTGCTGGTGTCCGAACAGGACACCCTGGCCACGTTGGGCGCGCAGGTAGGCGAAGAGCGAACGGGTCTCTGGCGTAGCCCGCTCGTCAGCGAGCCGAACGTGCGCGGGCTTCTGCGGTTGGGCGGAGGCCGGCGTGGGTACGGCGGCCGTCAGGGTCGCAACGGCGGCGGTAAGGAGCAGAGCGCCGAGTCGTCTCATTGTCGAGTCCACTTCTGGCCGGCCCGGGGGCTCGACCAAGAGATGATTGCGGGTTGCCGCGGTGTACCGGACGCTCGCATCGGGCGGTGAGTCGCGTCGACGGAACTGCTCCGGTTCGGTGGGTGGGGCCGGGGGCGGTGTGGTGACCGCCCCCGGGGGTCGTCATCTCAGGTTGGGAAGTTCGTCGCGGGTGATGACGTAGCTGTGGTGGTAGACCTGCTGGAACACCGACACCGGGTTCGTCGAGGGTTCGATGAAGCTGCTGTGCCAGGTGTTGAACAGCACCCACTTCGCGCCACTGGACTGCAGCTGGTTGGGGTCCGGGATGCGACCGTTCTCGTGCAGGGCGATCGGGACCGTGCCGCCCACGATGTTGCGGGTGGCGTTGTACAACGAGGTCAACGGCCCCCGGTCGGGCGCGTAGGTGTCCGCGCCACCGACATCGACGTACTGCTTGCCCGGGTAGAACGACGACTGCGGCTCACCGTTGTACGGATGCATCCACACCAGGTGGTGCAGACCTTTCGTCCGGGTCATGTAGTTGAACGTGTACTGCCACAACCGGTTGTACGCCGCACCGCCCTCCTTGCTCCACCAGAACCACGTACCACCCGCCTCGTGGTACGGGCGCCACAGCACCGCACCACCGGCGTCACCGGCCATCTTCAACTGCGCCGCGACCGCGTCCAGGCGCTGCAACAAACGCCGGTTGTCCGCCGTCCCCGGCGTCAGAGCGGCATTGATGTTCGCGTTCATCTGCGAGCCGGCGTAACCATCGGAATCCTGCGCCGGCGACCCCATGTGATACCCGACCATCGGGATACCGCCCGAACGCCACCACGCCGCCGCACGGCTACCGAAGGTCGGCGAGTCACCCATGTCCAGGCCACGGATCGCCGGGTACTTCCCGGTGTTGCGGTAGATGTAGTTGATCTCGTGATCCGGCCCGTCGATCCAGGTCGACTCCTGCTGCCCGGACAAGATGTGGTTGCCGTACTGGCTGTACAGGTAACACAACAACCTACGGGCCGCCGCCGTCGCCTGCGGATCCACCGGCGCCACGTTGCACGCACCGTTGCTCGGCGACGGAGAGACCGGCGGGGTGGAGGGCGCAGGGGTGGAGGG
>NZ_SMKD01000203.1 GCF_004348595.1 Micromonospora sp. KC723 | reverse complement strand
GCCCCGCCCGCCCTCGTGGCGCCCCCGGCCGCTGGCGGCTCGGGCCCTGGCAGGAGAGTTGGACCGCCCGACAGCACGCCGACGCCGTGGAGAAGGCCCGCGCCGCCATCGGCCGCGGCGACGTCTACCAGGTCAACGTCGTCGGCCACTCCGCCGCCACATACCGGGGTGACCCGGGACCGGTGCTGGCCCGCCTCGCCGCGCTGCCCGGCGCCCGCTACGGCGGCACCCTGCGCGGCGACGGCTGGGCCATCGGCTGCGCCTCCCCGGAGACCCTGGTCGAGGTCGCCCACGGTCGGGTGATCACCCGACCGATCAAGGGCACCCGCCCGGCCACCGCCGCCGGCCGCCGTGACCTGCTCGCCTCGGCCAAGGAACGCGCCGAGCACATCATGATCGTCGACCTGGAACGCAACGACCTGGCCCGGGTGGCCCACACCGGCTCGGTCCGGGTCGACGAGCTGTTCGCCGTCCGCCGCTGGTGCGACCTGTGGCAGGCCGAGTCGACCGTGTCCGGGGCGCTCGCCGACGGCCTGGGCCTGGCCGACCTGCTGCGCGCGCTGTGCCCCGGCGGATCGGTCACCGGCGCGCCGAAACTCGCCGCCCTCGACCAGATCGCCGCCCTGGAACCCGTCGGCCGGGGCGCCAGCATGGGCGGCCTCGGCTGGGTGGCGCCCGGCCGCATAGACCTGGGTCTGACCATCCGCACCGCCGCCGCCGACACCTCACGACTGCACGTCTGGGCCGGCGGCGGCATCACCTGGGACAGCGAACCGACCGCCGAGGTGGCCGAGGCAGCCGCCAAGGCCGCCCCGATGCGTGCCCTGCTCGCCGCCGGCTGACCTGCGGGGGGCTGCCCCCCGCAGGTCAGCCGCGGGGGCTCGATGACCGGTCCGTCGCCTCGCGCGGGCGCGCCCCTCCCCGGTTGTCGCGCACCGTACCGTACACCATACGGTACGAGGGACGGTAGGGTGACGGTCATGAACGTCGAGTACAGCGGCACCGGCGACCCCGCCCGCAGCCTCGCCCTACTGTGGCGCACCCGCGAGAAACCCAGCCGCAAGGGCGGCGAGCTCAGCGTGGACCGGATCGTGCGCACTGCCATCGAGATCGCCGACACCGACGGCCTCGCCGCGCTGTCGATGCGCCGGGTCGCCGAGCGCCTACAGGTGGGCACCATGTCGCTCTACACCCACGTGCCCGGCAAGGGAGAACTACTCGACCTCATGCTCGACACCGTCTACGGCGAAACCGCCCGCCCGCCGGAAGCCCCCGGCGGCTGGCGCGCCCGCCTCGAGCTGATCGCCCGCGAGAACCGGGCACTCTACCTGCGTCACCCATGGCTGCTCCAGGTCGCCACCACCCGCCCCCCGCTCGGCCCCAACGTCACCGCCAAGTACGAGTACGAACTGCGTGCCGTCGACGGCGTCGGCCTGACCGACCTGGAAATGGACGGCGTGGTCACCCTCGTCGACGGCTACGTCCACGGCGCGGTACGCGGCGCGGTGGAATCGGCCCAGGCCGCCCACCGCACCGGCATGACCGACGAACAGTGGTGGCGGGCGCACACCCCCTACCTGGAGAAGGTGATGGACCCCCGACGGTTCCCCACCGCCGCGCGCGTCGGCACCACCGCCGGCCAGGAGTACCAGGGCCCCTCGAACCCCGACCGGGCCTTCGAGTTCGGTCTGGCACGCATCCTCGACGGCGTGGCCGTCCTGATCGCCGCGCGCGCCGGGACACCACCACCGACGCCACCACACGGATAGGCTTCCACCCATGACCGTACGCCCGATCCGGATCATCGGTGACCCCGTCCTGCGCACCGCCTGCACCCCGGTGACCAACTTCGACCGCGAACTGCAACACCTGGTCGACGACCTCATGGACACCCTGCTCGGCGCACCCGGACGCGCCGGTGTCGCCGCCCCGCAGATCGGCGTCGACGCCCAGGTCTTCGTCTACGACGCCGACGGCCACCGCGGACACATGATCAACCCCAGCATCGAACTGTCCGAGGAAACACAGGACGACGACGAAGGCTGCCTGTCCATCCCCGGCCTGTACTTCCCGACCCCCCGGGCGACGCACGCCACCGTACGCGGCGTCGACCGGCACGGCGAACCCCTCACCATCTCCGGCACCGGCTTCCTCGCCCGCGCCCTGCAACACGAGACCGACCACCTGCACGGCCGCCTCTACGTCGACACCCTCCGCGGCGACACCCGACGCAGGGCACTGCGGGAGATCCGCGCCGGCCGGTTCGACTCACCGACCAGCCGCCGCTGACCCGCCCACACCTCGGCCCACCTCCCGGCGGACCAGCCGACACTCGACGAACTCGGCCGCCCGGGGTGAAACCCCACCGCTCATCCAGCCGCACCACCGACTGGTTGCCAGCCTGCACATTCAGCACGACCCGATCCACAGGCGGTCGCATCCGCGCGCACAGTGCCGCCACCACCGACCCCGCCAGCCCCTGCCCCCGCAGCGCCGGGTGGGTGGTGACGTCACCCGACGCCGCGACACGGTACGTGGGCGACCAGACGTGCACCCCCGCCACGGCGACCAGCCGCCCAGCCCGGCGGATCCCCACATACTGACCAGTGTCGAGCATCCGTGCGTCGAACCAGGTGCCCGGATACGCCACGGCGTACGACTCGCGCAACTGCGGCACGTCGGCGGTGCCGGGCACCTCACCCGCCGCACCACCCCGAAACCAGCCGCGTCGCGCCGGTCAACACCATCCGCAGGTGAAGGTCACCCCCCTCGACCCGGAACCAGCGAGCCAACACCCCCTCCACGCCGGGGGACAGGTGCGCCCACAACCGGCCCGTCCGTAGTTTCCAGACCAAAAACAACGCTAAGCAGTTGATCTAGGCCGGTACCTGGGGTGCTGCCTCACGATGGCGGCCTGCCGAGAGTCGCTTTGCCGTTTCTCTGGTGATCCCGGTAGGTGGGATTCGAGGTCAGCGCCGTCACCGTCCGGTCCGGCCGAGCAGGGCGTCGTACTGGTCAACCGTCGGCGGCCCGGGTAGGGAGTCCGGCGGTAGCTGGGCGAGGACGTCGTCCAGCCCGCCGCAGCCGCGCTTGGCGGCCTGCAGTTCGGGCAGCGCGGTGTGGAGGGTGCTGCGGGAGACGCCGAGCAGTTTCGCGATCGAGGTCACCGTGCGGTCCGGCTCGCCGAGCAGATGCAGCGCGTATGCGACTTTCTCCGGGGTCATCGCCGGCGGCCGGCCGAGGCGCTGGCCGGCGGCGCGGGCGGCCGCCAGGCCCTCGTTGGTGTTGGCCACGATGATCGTGCGGCTGAACTCGGCCAGGGCGGCGAAGACGTGGAAGACGAACATCCCGCCGGGGGTGGTGGTGTCGAGCTTCTCGTGCAGGGACAGGAAGCCGACGTTGAGCCGTTTGAGCCGACCGACGATCGTGACCAGGTCTTCCAGGGAGCGGCCGAGCCGGTCGAGGGAGACGACGGTGAGCGGTCGCCGGGCCGGATGTACTCGAACACCTTAAACAGCTCGGGCCGGTCGGCGTTCCTGCCGCTGGCCTTGTCGAAGAAGCTGATCGAGCCAGGGCTCGGGCGTGAGCTGGTCGCGGCATCCCGCTACGACGGTTGTCCCGGTGCTCGCTCTGCGGCTGCTGTGAGCAGGTCGGCCAGGTTCTTCAGGGCCTGCCGTAGTTCGTCGGGTCGGTGGATGGTGAAGGGCCATTCCAGGGAGGCGAGCAGGTGGGCCATTCCGTCCAGGCGCTCTGCCCTTGCGTGCATCAAGACACCGGCGGTGTCTGCGGTGAGTGTCACGGCGGAGCGGGGCAGTCGGCGGGCGATGTCGTCCAGCGGGCCGTGGATGAGAACCTCGACGTCCCAGCGGTAGGGCACTTGAGCCAGTGCCGAGGTCAGGTGGGTGACGGGGTCGAAGTCGTCGGGGGCGGTGAAGGTCTGCGTGCGGGTCGTGACTGATGCGATGCGGTCGATGCGGAAGGTCCGTAGGCTGTCGTGCCGGTGGTCGCGGCCGACGGCGTACCAGCGGCCGCGATGGAAGACGACGCCGTAGGGATCGAGGTCACGTTCGGTCTGGTCCTGGCGCCAGGACAGGTAGCTGATGCCGACGGTGGTGCGGGCGCGCGACGCCTGGGCCAGGGCCAGCAGCACACTCGTCTCGGGTGCCTGTGCGGTCACCGCGTTCGTCGTGAAGGACAAGGTCTCTCGCATGGCGGCCAGCGGCTCCCGCAGGCTGTGCGGTAGGACGCGTTCGATCTTGGCCAGTGCGCCCGCATTCGCGGGGGTGGTCATGCTCATGCCCAGCCGCTCAGCGGCAAGCAGGCCCACGACGACGGCGAGGGCCTCGTCGTTGGTGAGCACCAAGGGTGGCATCCGGTAGCCGCGGGCCAGGCGGTAGCCGCCGTGGCGTCCTCGTTCGGCCTCTACCGGGATGCCAAGTTCGCGCAGGTGCGCGGCGTACCGGCGCACGGTGCGGACGTCGGTGCCGAGCCGATCGGCCAGCTCGGAGCCGGGAAGCCGCGTGTGCGACTGGAGGAGTTCCAGCAGGGTCAATACGCGGGTGAGGGGATGCGACATGGATCACTCGACCATTTCAGGGCGGAACTTGTCCTGTATTGATCCTACGCTCGCGGCGGCACCTCACTTCAGGGAGATCACATGGCTACCTTCGTACTCGTTCCCGGCGCCTGGCTCGGCGCGTGGGCCTGGGAAGACACCGCGCAGGCTCTGCGTGAGCGCGGGCATACGGCGCTGCCGCTGACGCTGACCGGTCTCGGCGAGTACGCCGACCGGGGCACCCCGGAGACGGACCTGGAAACCCACATTGCGGACATCACTGACTTCGTCGAGCGACGCGATCTGCGCGAAGTCACTTTGGTCGCCCACAGCTACGCAGCTGCTCCCGTCACCGGGGCCACCGGGCGCCTTGGCGATCGGCTGGAGCGTGTGGTCTACGTGGACAGCGCCCCGTTCGCCGCTGGCATGTGCATGCTTGACCTCATGCCACCCGAGGCTGTCGACCAGCTGCGCCAGCAGGTAGCAGAGTTCGGCGACGGGTGGCGGCTGCCGATGCCGCCCTTTGACGTCCTGGGCTTGTCCAGCAGCCTCTACGGACTCGACGAGAACAAGCGGGGGCTTCTGCGCGCAGGTGCCACCTCCCAGCCGTTCGGCACCTTCGAGCAGCGGCTCGCCGGCCCGGCCGAACCCAGCCCAGACGTCGACCGCGTCCTGGTCGCTTGCAACGACTTCAAGAACCTGCTGGACGCCGGGGTGCCGATGTTGGCGTTCCTCAACCAGCCGCCGTGGCGGCGTTTCGACCTGTCGACGGGGCATTGGCCTATGTTGTCGGCCCCAGCCGAACTCGCCCACGTTCTCGGCTCGGCCGTCTCCTGACGGCGCAGAGCAGCAGATGCATCCGATGCTTCACCAGGAGCGCGTCCGCCGGATGCGCGCCCGCGCGCAAGCACTGGCCGACGGCGTCCGGGAGGACTCCGCCGCGGCGGTCGTGCGGCGGGTCTTCGCCATCCAAGCGCAGGACGCCACGGCAGCCGACCTCGGCATCCGCGCGCGTGGCCGCGACATCACGGCCAGCGCCATTCGCACCGCGTACGAGGACGAGAGAAGCATCGTCCGCAACTGGTTCATGCGCGGCACCCTGCACACCATCCCCGGCGAGGACGCCCGCTGGGCGCTGCGCCTGCTCGGCCCGCACTTCCTCGCGGCGACGAGCCGCCGCTACCAGCAGCTCGGCCTGGACGACGACCTACGCCAGCGCGCCGACCACCTGATCCGACGCGTACTGGGCACGCACGGGCCGCTGACCCGAGCCGAGCTGACCGAACACCTCACCGCCCTCGGCATTTCCCCTGACGGACAGGCGCCCTTCCACTTGATCCGCCACGCGGCACTCGCCGGCATCATCTGCCACGGCCCGCAGCGCGCCGCAGACGCCACCTACGTCCTGCTCGACGACTGGCTGCCCAGCACCGGAAGCCACCTCGAGCAGGACGCCGCCCTCGCCGAGCTTGCCCGCCGCTACCTGATCGCCTTCGCGCCCGCGGGCGTCGAAGACTTCGCAGCCTGGTCAGGGCTACCCATCACCTGGGCACGCAGCGCATGGAAGAAACTCGCGCAATCCGGCACGATCACCACGGACGCCGGATTGACCGCGCTCGCCCGACACGGCCACCAGCCCCTGGACACGCCCCGCACGCCCGACGTACGTCTGCTCCCGGCCTACGACAATTACCTGACCGGCTCCCGAACCCGCGAGGGCTCCGTCCCCGCGGCCCACCAAGCCCGGGTCTGGCCCGGAGGCGGAACCATCCGAGCTACCGTGGTCGCCGACGGCCTGGCCGTCGCCACCTGGACGCGCCGCTCCGGCGGACGCACGATCCAGGTGGAGCCGTTCCAGCCCTGGCCACCTCAGATCCAGACCGAAGTCGACACGGAAACCGCTGCCGTCGTGCGCTTCCTGCGCTCCACCGCACTCATCGAACCGTAGAGCGCAGGCCGGCCGGGCCGGTTATGTAGGTGACGTGACCGTCTCGGGAACTGGTAGCGAAACGCTGCTCCACGGCGGAGTTCGGTGACGAAGTGGCTGCCGAAGTACCAGGACTGCTCGTACTTGGTGACCATCGCCAGACCTTGTCGATCGGCCGCGGCAGTCACGCTGGACCTGGTGCTGAAGAAGCCTGCCGTACGCCTTTCGTTCATTGCGGGTGCTTCCGGGGGCAGCTCGACATGGCTTAGCGCAACGACCTCGCGGGAGGCATCGTCACGCTTGGGTGAGGTGGAAGATGTCTGGCGGCCTCTGTACCCACTCGTCGAACGGATCGTCGGCAACAGCGTGTTCCTCTTCGCGGCTGGGGTCGTACTCGTGGCCGCCGTGCTGTCGGAGCAGGCTGCGGATTCGTTCCGCCTCTCGTTCGGCGTCCCGCGCGTCCAGGCGCCGCAGGTAGGCCAGCTTCTCCAGCTCCGCTCTCACCGCGGCCGGGCTCGACGAGGTCGGCCGCACGCCCAGCCAGGCCAGCGGCGTCCGGCCGAGATAAGCGTCCGGGACCAGCAGCAGGTCCAGCTCGGCGCACCGCCGGTCAGTGAGCAGATGCCGCACCCGCGACCACGTCTCCGTCCGCGCCACGGGCCCGGGCCGCGGCCACCCGCCGCAGCAGCAGGATCACCCCCGGCCGGATCACCCGCGACGACAGCAGGTACTCGCAGGCCAGCCGGAACAGCAACTTCGGCGAGTCGTGCCCCATCGCCCGGGCGAACAGGAACGCGTCGAGATCCTTCCACTCAGCGGTGTCCATCGACCGCCAGCCGGCATAGCCGGCCACCTCGCGCAGATGATCCGTACGGGTCTGCTCCCGCTCGCCGTACCCGCGCAGCTCACCCATCGCAATCCC
>NZ_SMKD01000202.1 GCF_004348595.1 Micromonospora sp. KC723 | reverse complement strand
CCCCTCACCCCTCTCCTCGAACCCGGAGCAGCTGCCATGCCCCCGACACCCACGCTGCAACGCCCCAGCAACGTCTCCGACGCCCTGGCCCGGGGCCGGCTCGGCGTCCCCTCGGTGATCTTCTTCGTCCTGTCCGCCGCCGCGCCGCTCACCGTGATCGCCGGCGTCGTCACCACCGGGTACGCGGTCACCGGCGTCACCGGCATCCCGCTGGCCTTCCTCGTGGTGGCCGCCGTTCTCGCGCTCTTCTCCGTCGGTTACGTGGCGATGGCCCGCCGGGTGGAGAACGCCGGTGCCTTCTACGCGTACGTCTCCCGAGGGCTGGGCCGGCCGGCCGGCGTCGGCGCGGCCTGGGTGGCGTTGATCGCGTACAACGCCCTCCAGGTGGGGCTCTACGGCGCGATCGGTGCGGCGTCGGCCCCCGTGTTCGGCACGCTGTTCGGCGTGGAGCCGCACTGGGCGCTGGTGGCCCTGGCGGCCTGGGCCCTGGTCGCCGTGCTCGGCCTGCTGCGGGTCGACGTCAACGGCCTGGTGCTGGCGGTGCTGTTGATCGCCGAGATCGTGGTGATCGTGGTGTTCGACCTGGGCCAGCTCGGCAACCCGGCCGGCGGCGCGGTGAGCCTCGACGCGCTCTCCCCGGCCAACCTGCTGGTGCCGGGGGTGGGCGCGGTGCTCGTGCTGGCCACCACCGGTTTCGTCGGCTTCGAGTCGGCGGTGGTGTTCAGCGAGGAGAGCAAGGATCCGCAGCGGACGGTGCCACTGGCGACCTACCTGTCCATCGCGATCATCGCGGCGCTGTACGCGTTGTCGTCCTGGACGATGACCGTGGCCACCGGACCGGAGAACATCGCGCGGCAGGCCGGTGAGCAGAGCGTCGAGCTGATCTTCAACCTGGCGGCCGCGCATCTCGGCGGCACCGTCGTCACCATCGGCCAGGCGCTCTTCATGACCTCGGTGCTGGCCGCGATGATCTCGTTCCACAACACCACGGCCCGGTACGCGTTCGCCCTCGGCCGGGAGCGGGTGCTGCCGGCGGCGTTCGGGCAGACCTCGCCGCGCACCGGCTCGCCCCGCGTCGCCTCGCTGGCGCAGAGCCTGCTCGGCCTGGTGGTGATCCTGCTGTACGCGGTGAACGGCTGGGATCCGATTCTCCAGCTCTTCTACTGGGCCGGCACCGGCGGTGGTTTCGGGGTGCTGCTGCTGACCGCCGTCACCAGCATCGCCGTGATCGCCTTCTTCGCCCGCAACCCCGCGACGGAGAACCTCTGGCGGCGGGCGGTCGCGCCCGGCGTCGCGGCCGTCGCGCTGGTCGCCGTCATCGCGGTGGCGGTGGACAACTTCGCCATCCTGCTCGGTGTGGCGCCGGACTCGCCGCTGCGCTGGGTCGTCCCGGCGGTCTACCCGGCCGCCGCGCTGCTCGGCCTGCTCTGGGGGCTGGTGCTCAAAGGCACCCGCCCCGACGTGTACGCCCGCATCGGTTTCGGGGCGGCGAGCGCGGCGGCGGCCCTGCGGACGACCACGGGTGAGCCGGCACGGGTCGGGTCGGGGGTGTCCCGGTGAGCGGGCCGACCATCGAGCGGCTCGGCCCGGGGGAGACCCGGGCGGTCGCCGAGCGGATCGCCAACTCGTTCCGGGTGCTGCCGGTGACCGGCTGGCTGGTGCCGGAGGCCAGCAAGAGGGAGGCGGTGCTGGCCGGTCACTTCGAGATCCTGGTGGACCACGCGATGCGGCACGGGCTGGTCTACGGCACCGCCGACCGGTCCGGGGTGGCGGTCTGGTTCCCGCAGGTGGGTGAACCCGCGCCATCCCCGGCCGACTACGACGCGCGGCTGGCCGGGGCCTGCGGCGAGTGGGTCGACCGGTTCCGCCACCTCGACGAGTTGTTCGAGGCGCACCATCCGCACGACGGCCACCACCACCTGGCGTTCCTGGCGGTGGCCCCGCAGCGGCAGGGGCGGGGCGTCGGCACCGCCCTGCTGCGGCACCACCACGCGGTGCTCGACGCCGAGGGGGTGCCGGCGTACCTGGAGGCGAGCAGCGAGCGCAGCCGTGACCTGTACGCCCGGCACGGGTACGTCGGGCGCGAGCCGTTCAGGCTGCCGGACGCGACGCCGTTCTTCCCGATGTGGCGGGAGCCCTCCGGTCGCTGAGGGCCGGCGGGCACAAAGCGGCCCGGCCGGCGAACCGCCGACCGGGCCGAGGGATGCCGCGGTGGCCGGGTCTGCCCGACCCGGCCACCGCATCCCTGCCTAGTACGTGCCGTCGAGCTGACCCCGCAGCTTGGTCAACGCCCGGGCCAGCAGTCGCGAGACGTGCATCTGCGAGACGCCGATCTGCTCGGCGATCTGCGACTGGGTCAGGTTCCCGTAGAAGCGCAGGGTGAGAATCTTCTGCTCGCGCTCGTCGAGGGTGGCCAGCGCCGGGCCGAGGGCGACCCGCAGCTCGGCCAGCTCGAACTCGCCGTCCTCGTCGCCGAGCAGGTCGCCCAGTTCGGTCGCCCGGTCACCGTCGCCGGTCGGGGTGGACAGGGACACCGCGTTGTACGCCCGGGCGCCTTCCAGGCCTTCCAGAACCTCCTCCTCGGTGAGCTTGAGGTGGGCGGCGATGTCGGCGACCGTGGGTGAGCGGCCGAGGGTCTGCAACAGTGAGCTGTTCGCGTCGGAGATGGCCAGGCGCAGCTCCTGGAGGCGGCGGGGGACCCGGATGTCCCAGGTGCGGTCGCGGAAGTGCCGCTTCAGCTCACCGATGATGGTCGGGATGGCGTAGCCGGCGAAGTCGACGCCGCGCGACGGGTCGAACTTGTCGATCGCCTTGATGAGGCCGACGGCGGCGGTCTGCGCCAGGTCGTCGGTGGGCTCGCCGCGACCGCTGTAGCGGTGGGCCAGGTGGTTGGCCAGCGGCAGCCAGGCCTCGATCGCCCGGTCCCGCAGAGCGGGCCGGGACGGGTGGTCGGCCGGCAGCGCCGCCATGGCGTTGAGCAGGTCTGCGGCGCTGTCGGTGAGCGCGCGCGGGTTCAGCTTCGGGGTGGGTGGTGCTGCTGTCGTCTGCTCGGTGATCGCTGGCGCGGTCATGGGTGGTCCTCCCTGCACCTCGTCCGCGGGTCAAAGACGTGACGCTTTGTTGAGCGTTGGATAGTCCGTTCGGAAGCCACTTTAGCCCGATCGGCTCGGCAAAATCTAGCCGAAAGTACGATGCACTTAAGCGGCGTCACCGACTCAAACATGCGGTAACCGGCATAACGGCGAGCCGTGTGACCGGCCATCGGGTGTCCTGGCGTAACCCGAACGGCCGACGACCACCCTCGGACGGCGGCACCCCGTGGCCGACCGGGCAATCACGCACCCGACATGTGACGGTCAGTGTCCGCTTTCCGTCCTTGTCGCGTTCCGGCGGCCGGCCGTAGCGTCGCGGGTACACCCACAGGTACGGAGGAAGTGTGCTCGATCCGGCGGATCCGCAGCTCGTCGTCGACAGCCGTACGCTGCATGTCAGCTGGTTGCCGGCGGATCCCGACGGCGTCGCGGCGCTCGTGCCCCCCGGCCTGCGCCCACAGGCGGACCGCCAGGTGTTCATGAACCAGTACGTCGTCGACGACGCCTCCCAGACCTCCGGCTTCGGGGCGTACTCGTTGACCTACCTCGGAGTGGCCCTGGTCGGCGTCGACGCCCCGGGCGGGGCGACCCCCGGCGGCTGGTGGACCCACTACGTCACCTCCAGCCCCCGGGTACGCGACTACGCCGCCGCCCGGGGCGCTCCCGCCGTGCTCGGCCGGACCACCGTCGACATCCGGGGCGACCTGCTGGTCGCCGAGACGACCGCCGACGGGGAACCGGTGATCCGTGCCCGGGCCCGGGTCGGGCACACCGGGCACGAGGTGCGCCGCGGGCACCACCGCTACTTCACGACCCGCGACGGCGAGCTGCTCAGCGGGGTCTATCCGTTCATCTCCGAGCCGGTCACCCCGTTCGAGATCGAGTCCGTGGAGTTCCTCGCCCCCGGCCACCCGACCTACACCATGCGCCCGGAGAACCCACTGCTCGTCCCCTGGGGTTTCTACGCCCCCCGCACCTCGTTCGCCTACCCCGGCGGACTGACCCCGTACCCGGGCCACCCGGCCCCCGCCGGGTCACCAGGTGCCGGCGCGCCGGTCCCGTAGCGGCCGGCCGTCCGGGTCGTAGACCAGCCGGTACGCCGGCAGCGCCCAGAGCCGGGTCAACCAGTGCAACCGTTCGGGGCGGTGCGGGCGCAGCCGGCCGGCGGGGCGCGGACCCCGGCGACCCCCGTCGTGCCACCGCTGGAGCGCGTCGGCCGCGGCCGTGATCGCCGCCACCGCCGACGCCGGGTCCAGCAGGTCCGCGTCCTCCCCGCCGGCCGGATCCCGGTCCAGGTGCTCGCGCCACAGCCGCAGGCGCAGTTCACGGGCGAACAGCCGGGCCCCGTCGCCCCGGCCGGCGGGATCGGTGGGCGGCCGGAGGTCCCGGGTGTCGTCCAGCACCGCACAGGACAGCTCGCTGTCGTGCGTCCAGGAGCGCCGGTTGAAGTTGTCGCTGCCGACGCTCGCCCACACGTCGTCGACCACGCACACCTTCGCGTGCACGTAGACCGGACGGCCCTCCCGGTTCTCCACGTCGAAGACGTGCACCCGTTCCGGGGCGGCCCGCTCGCACAGCGAGAGCGCCAGCTCCCGGCCCACCGTGTTCGGCGGCAGGGCCAGCCGGCCGTCGACGTCCGGGTGGCGGGGAACCACCGCCACCAGGTGTAGGTCGGGATTGTCCCGCAACGCGCCGGCGAACAGCTCCGCCACCTCGGCCGACCAGAGATACTGGTCCTCCAGGTAGATCAGCCGGCGCGCCCGGCGTACCGCCTTGGTGTAACCCCGGGCCACGGTGCGCTCGCCGTCGGGGGCGAAGGAGTAGCGGGGGCGTACGGCGGGGTAGGTGCGCAGCACCTGGACGTGGTGCGGGCCGCAGGGCGGTGGGTCGGGTGGCTGCGCCGGCAACGGGTCGGGGCTGAGGTCGCTGCCGCGCAGCCGGTCGCGCAGGTAGGCGAGCGGGTTCTCCGAGTCCAGTGGCATCGGGTCGGTCCAGCGTTCCCGGAACGTGGTGTCCAACGCCCCGACCACCGGGCCGCGCACCGCCAGCTGCACGTCGTGCCACGGCGGGTGGTTGCCGTACCGGGGGGACATCACCACGGCCTGCGGGTCGCCCCGATGCGCGGCGTCGTCCCGGCGGCTGTGACACAGGTCGATGCCGCCGGCGAACGCGACGTCCCGGTGCGGCGCGCCGGGGTGCCGCAGCACCACCAGTTTCTGGTGGTGCGAGCCGCCGCGGCGTACCCGCTGGTCGAGCAGCACCTCGCCGCCGGCCGCGCAGATCGCCTCGCTGAGGTTGCGGTTCTCCGTCTCGCTGTAGGACAGGGCGTCGAGGTGGGACCGCCAGACCAGGCCCTTGACCACCACGCCGCGCTGCGCGGCCCGGGCGAAGAGCTGCGCCACGGTCGGACCGTCCGGGCGCATCCGTTCGTCGGGGTCACCGCGCCAGTCGGTGAAGAAGAGGTGGTCGCCGGGACCGAGGGCCTCCACCTCGGTGACCAGCCGGTCGAAGTAGGCGGCACCGTGAATGAGCGGCTCGGCGAGGTTTCCCGACGTCCACACGGGTAATTCCGAGGCCGGGTTGGCGCGTTCCTCAGCGGTGAGGAACCAGTCCTCGATCGCCACGCTCCAGCCCCCCGAGGTCGACAACGTCCTCACGGTAGGTCCCCCGCCGGGCGAGCGCACGTCGGAGCCATCCGTGCGCGCTCACCGGTGTGACCCACCGCATCCCTTGCGACGACGCACACCGAGGAGGCACCAGCATGCCCGCCGAGACGACGAAGCCTGTGCCCGAGAACTCCCCGCAGGCCGTGGAGAGCGAGCGGGGCGCGGTCCTGGCGGTGTTGCTGATGGTGATCCTCGGGGTTGCCGGGATCTTCGCCGTCTCCTGAGCCCGGGGGCCTGGTCGGATGCCCCGGCCGGGGCCTGCGGACGCACGACATCCCGGCGCCAGGCGGCGCCGGGATGTCGCAGGGGTCGGGCTCAGCGGGCGGTCGCGCCGGTCGGCGTCAGATGCATCCGGCCCAGCAGCTGCCGTGCCTGGTCGGCCAGGTTGGCGTCCACGATCACGGCGTACTGGCCGGCCCGCAGTGAACTGGCCGAGGTGAAGTCGCGCTGACCCCCGGACATCGCGTGCGCCACCGCGCCGAACACGGCGCCCCAGATCGCACCGATCACCAGCCCGGCCAGGATCACCGCCAGCCAGTTGCCGACGGTGAAGATGCCGAACAGCAGGCCGATGAAGAGCCCGAACCAGGCCCCGGTACCCGCGCCGAGCAACGCGGCCCGGCCCGTGGTGAGCCGCCCGAGCACGGTCTCCACCAGGGTGAGGTTCGTCCCCACGATCGCGGTGTGTTCGACCGGGAAGCGGTTGTCCGCCAGGTAGTCCACCACCCGCTGGGCGGAGGGATAGTCCGGGTACGACCCGATCGTCACCGTGGGCGTGTCCGCCTGCGGGCCGTGCCCGTCACCGCCGGGCGTGGTCGGCCGTCCGGCCGGGCCGGACGGGAGGTTGTCGCCGCCCGGCATCCCGGGGCGCCAGGTGGCGGTCGGGGTTGAGGGTCTGGTCATCTCATCCTCCTTCGTCGACCACGGATGTTCCCCTGGTGTGGCCGGATAACCGGACCGGCCGAGGAATGCCGCCGCGCCGCCGGGGTAGCCACACCGGGAGCGGCCTCCGTGCCACCCCGCCGTACGCCTGCACGGGGCCCGCCCGGTCCCGGGCGGGCCCCGAGCGCGGGTCAGGAGCAGGCGGTGCCGTTGAGGGTGAACGCCGACGGGGTGGGCAGCGTGCCGCCGGTGAAGGTGCCCTGCCAGCCGGTGCTGACCGTGCCGCCGCTGGGCAGGTTGCCGTTCCAGGCGAGGTTGCGGACGGTGACCCGGTCGCCGGTCTGGCTCCACTCGCCGTTCCAGCCGCTGCTCAGCCGGACCCCGGCCCCGGGCTGGAAGGCGAGCGTCCAGCCGGTGATCGCCGTGGTGCCGGTGTTCGTCACGGTGATGTTCGCGGTGAAGCCGGTGCCCCAGGTGCTGGTCGTCCAGGTCACCGCGCAGCCGCCCGCGGCCGGTGGGTCCGCGGTGGTGACGGTGACCGGTGGTGACGCCGGGGAGAGGTTGCCGGCCGCGTCCACCGCGACCACGGTGAAGGTGTACGTCGTGGCGGCGGTCAGCCCGGTGACGGCGAGTGTGGTGCCGGTGGTCGAGCCGACGAGGACGTTCCCGGCCCGGTAGACCCGGTAGCCGGTGACGCCCACGTTGTCGGTGGCCGGTGCCCAGGTGAGGGTGAGCCCGGTCGGGCCGATCGCGGAGGCGGTCGGGGTGCCCGGGGCGG
>NZ_SMKD01000201.1 GCF_004348595.1 Micromonospora sp. KC723 | reverse complement strand
GGGCAGGGCGTCGGACTTGGGGGCGCGGCTGAGGGTGCAGTCGAACACGATGTGGTTGGTGGTGGTGCAGGAGGGGTCGGTGCCCTCGAAGATGACGGCGGCGCCGGGCATGCCGCGGGCGACGGTGTCTTCGGTGAGGTAGGCGGCGGCGGTGCCGGCGCCGGCGGTTACCACTACGGCGGTGATCGCGGCGATCAACCCGGCCCGTGACAGCCGCCGCCGGCCCTTACCGCCCACGGCGCCCTGCGGAGTGAGGTGTTCATTCGTTGGCACGTTGACCTCCAGGTGGGGTGCTTTCACCTCCTTATGCCAGGAGCGGGTCCGATGTTTCGCGGATCTCGTCAGTGTTGGTTGGTGGGCACGAACACCGACTTGACCTGCAGGTAGTTGTCCAACGCCTCCGGGCCGTGCTCCCGGCCGTACCCGGACTGCTTGTAGCCGCCGAACGGCAGGGCGGAGTCCAGGACGGCCCAGGAGTTGATCCAGATGATGCCGGAGCGTAGGCGGCCGGCGACCCGGTGGGCGCGGGCGACGTCGCGGGTGTGCAGGCCGGCGGCGAGCCCGTACCGCGTGCCGTTGGCCAGGCTCACCGCCTCGTCCTCGGTGTCGAACGGCTGGACGGTCAGCACCGGGCCGAAGATCTCCTCCTGGACGATGCGGGCGTCGTTGGACACGTCGGCCACCACGGTCGGGGCGTAGTAGTAGCCGCCGTCCCGCTCGATGCGGTGACCGCCGGTGACGATCCGGCCTTCGCCGAGGGCGAGGTACTGCTCCACACTCTCCAGGCGCCGCCGAGCGGCCAGCGGCCCGACGATGGTCTGGGGGTCACACGGATCGCCGACCGGTACCCGCGCCACCGCTTCGGCGACCCTGGCCAGCACGCTGTCGTAACACGAGCGCTGGATGAGCAGGCGGGAGCCGGCCATGCAGAACTGGCCCGAGTTGAACACGAAGCCGGGCACCACGGCGTCGACGGCGGCGGTGATGTCGGCGTCCTCGAAGACGATGTGGGCGGCTTTGCCGCCGAGTTCCATCGTGGTGGGCTTGACCGCCGCCGCGGCCGCCGCCGCGATGCTGGCCCCCACCCGTGTCGATCCGGTGAAGGCGATCTTGTCGATGCGGGGGTGGCGGCTCAGGGCGGCACCGGCGTCCTCTCCGCCGGTGACCACGTTGAGCACACCGTCGGGAAGGCCGGCCTCGGCGAACAGTTCCGCCAGTCGCAGCGCCGTCAGCGGGCACTCGGCGGCCGGCTTGTGCACCACCGTGTTCCCGGCGGCCAGCGCTGGCGCGATCTTCGTCGTGGACAGGATCAACGGAAAGTTGTACGGCGTGATCGCCCCGACGACACCCAGTGGCTCCTTCATGGTGTAGGCGAAGCCGGGGGTACGGATGTTGCGGGTGGCGCCCTCGATCTGGTCGGCCAGCCCACCGTAGTAGGTGAAGTGGTCGATGGTGTCGCGAAGGTCGACGGTGCGCGCGATGGTGATGGGCTTGCCCGTGTGCAGGCTCTCCAGTTGCGCGAACTCATCCCGGCGCTCCTCGAGCAGGGCGGCGACCCTGAGCAGCAAAGCGCCTCGTTCACGACCGCTCATCCGTGGCCAGGGGCCGTCGTCGAACGCGCGCCGCGCGGCCCCGATCGCGGCGTCGACGTCCTGGTCACCCGCCTCGGCCACCGAGGTGACGACCCGACCGTTGGCCGGATAGATGACGTCGCGTCGCCTTCCGTCGGCGGCGTCCCGCCACCGGCCGCCGATGAACAGCTGTCCCGGCGGCAGGCCGCGGTTGGTTTGTCGTTCGGCTGTCGCCGTGCTTCTACGCTCCATATCCGCATACTGGCCGCCACGGTGCGGGTTCGGGATCACCCCGGCAGGGTGAAACGGGTGTCGCACCCACGGCCGGTCGTCCGCGCGTCGTCGGTTCTCGTTCTCATGAGGTGACGCCGGGTCACCCTTGACGCTCATATCCTCCCGGGTGACGGCCGAACCGTGGGAGGGTTGGATGGATGGCCGACTCGATTGGTGAACACCTCGACAGGCTGGGCCGGAACCAGAATCCGGGGCTCAAGGATCTGCCGGCATGGGCGCGCGGCACCATTCGCCTCGACATACGGAGTGACGAGCGGGTCGAGCAGTGGTTCATCACCCTGGAGAAGGGGAAGGCCCGGGTGTCACCCACCGGCGGCGAGCCGGACGCGATCATCTGTGCCGGTCGGCCGGTGCTGGACCGGATGGCCAGGGGCGAAGCCAAGTTCAGCCCGTCGGTGTTCCGGAACGATCTCATTGTCGAGGGGGACCTGAGACTGGCCGACGCGTTCGGGAGGCTGCTGTTTCCCGGACCTCCGATGGCGCATCATCCGCGGGACTTCGTACGCGAGGAAGGTGCGAAACGTGATCGAGAAAACCGTAAGCATCCTGGACGGTAACACCTTCATCGTCACCAACGACCTGGGTGATGTCAGTCCCTCGCGGATCTACCCGACCGGGCTGTTCTCGTTCGACACGCGTTTCCTCTCGATCTGGCGGCTGAGCCTCAACGGTGAGCAACTCAGTGTGCTGTCCCGGGACGATCTCCAGTACTTCGAACGGCACTTCTTCCTGGTCCCCGGGGAGCCGACGCACTATGTCGACGCGAAGGTCTCGATCATCCGGGAGCAGTCGATCTGTCAGGACTTCACCGAACGCCTGACGGTCCTGAACCACGACCTTGAGCCGGGTCATTTCACGCTCAGGGTGGAGATGGGCACCGACTTCGCCGACCTGTTCGAAGTCAAGGACGTGAAGGAGAAGGTGGGAACCACCACGGTGTACCAGGAGAACGGCCGCCTGCGTTTCCGCTACGAGCGCCGCGGCTTCCGGCGCGACACGATCATCTCCAGCACGGCCGAGGCCGAGGTCGACGACACGGGGATGACCTTCGACATCCACCTGGAGCCGCGGTCCTCCTGGCGCACGGAACTGCACGTACAGCCGGTCATCCAGGAGGCCAGCGGCGACGGGGACCGGACCATCTGGTCCGCGTACCGCAGCAGGAGCAGGCCGAAACTGCGGCAGGACCTGGAACGCTGGCTCAAGCGGACCCCCGTGTTGATCTGTGACTACGAGCCGCTCCAGACGGTGTACGAGCGCAGCCTGGTCGATCTGGCCGCCATGCGGTACGCGTCGCTGACCAACCCGTCGGCTCCCCTGCCGACGGCCGGCCTGCCCTGGTTCATGACCATCTTCGGGCGGGACAGCATCTTCATCTGCCTACAGGCGCTGCCCTTCGCGCCGCAGTTGACCCCGCCGGTGTTGCGCCTGCTGGCCCTCCTCCAGGGGGTGACCTTGGACGATTTCGAGGAGGAGGAGCCGGGGAAGATCCTGCACGAGTTCCGCTACGGGGAATCCGCCGCGTTCGAGGAGCAGCCACACACGCCGTACTACGGGTCGGCGGACGCCACCCCGCTGTTCGTGATCCTGCTGGACGAGTACGAGCGGTGGACCGGGGACGCGACGTTGATCCGCAGGCTCGAACCCAACGCGCGGAAGGCGCTGGACTGGATCGACGAGTACGGTGACCTGCTCGGCAACGGTTACCTCTCCTACTTCCGGCGCAACACCATCAACGGGTTGGAGAACCAGTGCTGGAAGGACTCGTGGGACGGGATCTCCTACCACGACGGCCGGCTGCCCCGCCCGCCCCGCGCCACCTGCGAGCTACAGGGCTATGCCTACGACGCGAAGATCCGGGGTGCCCGGCTGGCCCGCGAAGTCTGGAACGACCCCGCCTACGCCGACCGGCTCGAACGGCAGGCCGCCGAGCTCAAGGAACGGTTCAACCGGGACTTCTGGCTGCCTGACCGGGAGTACTTCGCGCTGGCCCTCGACCCCGACGGCGAGCCCGTCGACGCCCTCGCCTCCAACATCGGTCACCTGCTGTGGAGTGGCATCGTGGAGCCGTCCCGGGCGAAGAAGGTCGCCCAGCACCTGCTCAGCCCGCGCATGTTCTCCGGCTGGGGGGTACGCACCCTCGCCGACACCGAAGCCCGGTACAACCCTGTCGGCTACCACGTCGGCACC
This sequence comes from Micromonospora sp. KC723, assembly GCF_004348595.1. Lineage (GTDB taxonomy): Bacteria > Actinomycetota > Actinomycetes > Mycobacteriales > Micromonosporaceae > Micromonospora. The sequence goes on along the minus strand of NZ_SMKD01000201.1, from coordinate 3,447 downwards.
GTCTGGCCTTTCGACAACTCCATCATCGCCTGGGGCCTGCGACGCTACGGCTTCCGGGAGGAGTCGGCCCGTATCGCCGAAGCCATCATCCAGGCCTCGGCCTACTTCCACGGCCGCCTTCCCGAAGCCTTCGCCGGCTACGACCGCGCGCTGACCAACTACCCGGTCGAGTACCCCACGGCGTGCAGCCCGCAGGGCTGGTCCGCCGGGGCCCCGCTGTTGTTGCTGCGTACCATGCTCGGCCTCGAACCGCACGAGAACCACCTCGCCACCGACCCGGTCCTGCCGCCCTCGATCAAACGCATCGAGTTGCTCGACATCCCTGGCCGGTGGGGGCACACCAACGCCTTTGGCCTGCGGTCCAGCACCCACCCACGGCAACGCGTACTGAGGTGAGACCGGCGGCCGACGACCGAGGTCAACCACGGTGACCGTACCGGCCGGCACCTGGCCAGCCGCCCGGACCGGGAAGACCTCGTTGCTGGCCGACGGCGGATTCCTGCTCCTCCCATTCCTCGGCCAGCTCGTCCCAGTAGTCGACACTCAGCCCGCGCCGGCCGTGCGCCAGCCAGCCGGCGGTGTCCCGCTCGACGTGTAGCCCCAGTTCGGCGAACGGGTCGATCCACGCGCCGGGCTCCACGCCCAGCTCGACGAGCGCGGCGTTGATCGGCCACTGTTCGCGCGGGCCGTCGAGCACCGCGTCGAAGCGCGGCCCCCAGGACCGCCCGCCGCCGAGCCACACCACCGCCGCCTGGTGGCCGACGCCGCCGGCGAACTCCGCCTCCAGGTACGCCACCGGCCCCCGGCGGGACCAACGGGCGAGTGCCTCGGTCAGCGCCGGGGAGAGCACCAGCGTGAACGGCTGCTCCCCGCCGGGCTCCCCGACCGCGTAGTCCGGCGGTGTGCCGGTCAGCTCCTCCACGAGCTGCGGGGTCACCGGCAGCAGCGCGAAATCCTGGCGCAGCTCGCCGAGGATCGCGTGATCCAGCTCGCGAATCTCCTCGCGCAGCAGTTCGGCGTCCGCGACGACCGCGCTGAGCCGGTAACTCACCCCGCTGCCCCCAGAGCCGGTGGACGAACACGTGACGGCGGGATCAGGCGGCTGGTCGCCGCCGCCGTCCCCCACCGCCAGTATCGCCTCGCCGGCCACCGGCCCGTACGCCGCGTGTCCCCGGGAGCGTGTCGGGAGTGGGGAGGCTGCCCGCGTACGGGAGCCGGACCCCGACGGGCCCGGCCCCCGCCGCGGTCAGTCGATCGCCAGGCGGACGTGTCCGGCGGCCTCCCGGGGCGGGATGGGGTCGTCGTACGCCCCCGGAGGACCCGAGTAGCGCCGGCCGTTCAGGTACGGCACGGCGTTGGCGGTGCAGCCGTGCAGGCCGAGCGTCTGCTGCTGCATCACCGGCGCCGGTCGGCCCCGGCCCGGACACAGCTCGTGCCCGAATCCCAGCCGGTGCCCGACCTCGTGGTTGACCATGTACCGGCGATAGGTGCCGAGGCCGGCCCCGTAGCCCGGCACCCCCTTCACCCAGCGCGCCACGTTCAGCACCACCCGGTCGCCGTTGCGGCACGAGGTGTAGCCGTCCGGCACGTCTCCGCACAACTCGTCCCGGGTTCCCGGGGTGACGAGGTAGATGGTGAAGTCGGCCGCCTGGTCCCGCCCGACGCGGCGCAGGCGCAGCGTCCCCTCCGCGGTCCACCCCTGCGGGGCGCTCAACGTCCGGGTGACCTCCGTGGCGAAGTCCGCCACCGGCAGGCCCTGGATGTCGCGCTCCACCGCCACCCGGTAGCGCAGCAGCCTTCCCCTGCCGCCGGGAGCCGGCGCCTCCGCGGTGGCGACATGCCACCGGTTGCCGCCGTCCGCCGGGTAGCGGACGGCGGCGGGTCGCGACTGGACGGGCGTCGGGGGTGGCGCGGTGGCGGTGGGCCCGGTGTCCGGGGCGGTCGGTTGACCCGCTGCCGGCGCCGTGCATCCGATCAACAGCGCCACCAGCAGCAGTGCGGGGACGGTGCGGGTCGTGTCGGTGGTGGTGGTCGTCATGTGTCTCCCCTCGGCGCGCCACCGGGTGGCGACGCGCAGCGAGGAGGACGGGTGGTCCGGGACTAAAGTTGGTCCCGGGCGGGCTCAACCTTTGACGGGTTCCACTCGTCTTTTCCGACGTGGGATGCGAGAAGGGTGACCATGGCCCGGGGTGACGCGGAGTTCGTCGAGTTCGCCCGGGTCGCGTCCGCCCGGCTGGTGCACGCGGCCTACCTGATGACCGGCAACCACCACCAGGCCGAGGACGCGGCGCAGACCGCCCTGGTGCGCACGTACGCGGCGTGGTCCCGGATCCGCGACAACGATCCGTACGGGTACACGCGAAGAGTGCTGGTCAACCATGTGGTCGACAACTGGCGACGCCCGATCCGCGAGTACCCGAACGAGGATCTTCCGGAGCAGCCTTCTGGCGACCCCGCCGACGAGGTCGTCACCCGGCGCTGGCTGCTCGCCGTCCTCGGCACGCTCAGCCCGCGCGAGCGCGCCATCGTCGTACTGCGCTACTACTTCGACCTTCCGGAGACGCAGGTGGCCCGCGAACTCGACGTGTCGGTCGGCACGGTCAAGAGCACTGCCTCCCGTGCCCTGGAGAAGCTGCGCGGCGCCGGCGTCGAGGCGCCCGGGACCCTCGGGGCCGGCCGATGAACGACGTGGACCGGCTCAGGCGGGCCATGCGGGCGACCGAGCGGGCCGACCGGACCAGCCTCGACCTCACCCTGGTGATGCGCGAGGGCCGGCGGCTGCGCCGGCGTCGGCGACTCGCCGGCGCGGGGGTGGCGGCCGTGGTGGTGGCGGCGGTGGCCGTCGTCGGTGTCACGGTCGGGGTGCGGCCGGGCCCGCCGGAGCTGCCGAGCCCGGCGGGCCCAGCGGTCACCGCACCTGCGGTGCGACCCACCACCCCGGTTGCCGCACCGCCGCAGCAGGAGGGGCAACCGGTCGGCGACGTGGTCGACAGCGGGATCTGGTACGGCGGTGACCAACGGGTCTTCTACTTCGTCCCGGTCAAGCTGCCCAGCCAGCCCGGTGTGCGGATCGGGCTGGTCGCCGGCCGGCGCACCGCCGGCGGAAAGCTGACCTCGGACCACCTGATCAACGACGTCGAGGGCAACGATCGCCGGCCGGGATTCCACCAGATCGGCTATGACCAGTCGGGGGGTCGGCCATCCCTGACATCTCTGCCCGCTTTCGGATACTTCGTTGGGCCGGCGGAGCGGATCGTCGGCACCGTCGACGGCCGTCAGGTCACCGCCCGGCAGGCGAGGTGGAGCGAGGACCCGGAGGTGGTGATCTTCTGGTTCGATCCGGAGCAGCTCGCACCGGGGGTGGAGCTCGACGGCATCATCGCCCGGGACGCGGGGGGCCGGACGCTGTGAACGACATCGGCGGGCCGGCTCCATCCGGAGCCGGCC
>NZ_SMKD01000200.1 GCF_004348595.1 Micromonospora sp. KC723 | reverse complement strand
GGGTGGGCGGGGCGAGGCCGACGTCCTGCGGTACGTACGCCGCGCCGGCCTTCAGTGCCGCCAGGATCGCGACGAGCATGGGGATGCCGCGCCGGACGAACACCGCGACGTTGTCTCCGGGTCGTACGCCCAGATCGGCGAGGTGGGCGGCGAGCCGATTCGCCTGCCGGTCCAGCTCGCCGTAGGTGATCGTGTCGCCGAGATGCTCGGCGGCGACGGTGTCGGGGCGGGTGGCGGCGTGGCGTTCGACGGCGTGGTGGATGTGGGTTTCCGGCAGCGTCGTGGTCAGCCCCTGTCCGTAGTGCTGGAACAGGTGGCGGTCCCGGTCGCAGAGGTGGTCCAGGAGGGGCGTGGACCACGCCGGGGTGCGCTCGATCAGCTGCTGATGCATCGTGTCATGTCCTCCGATCGACGGGGCGCGGCGCCCACCACGCACACACATCGATGTTTGGGGATATTTCTCAGAACGTTCTTAGAACGCGCGGAGGCGGGACCGGCCACCCCCGACCCAAGGCGACGGACGCCGTACCGTGGTCCGCGCGACGCGCCGCACCACGACCCGGTGCGTTCACCGGTCCCCCGCTGCGGCCCCCGCCGCCGACCTCTGCTCGGCCGGTCTCGGCCGGGATGGCGGCGCCGCGGGCAGCCGTACGGTGAAGCGGGCGCCCCGACCCGGCCGGCCGGCGGCGGTGATCGTGCCGCCGTGGCTCTCGACGACCTCGCGGGTCAGGGCCAGCCCGATGCCGTAGCCCCGTCTCTGGCCGTCGGCGCCTCGGACGAACCGGTCGAAGAGCCCAGGGTGTCGTGCCGGGTCGAAGCCGACGCCCGTGTCCCCGACGCTCAGCTCCACCGTGCGGCCGTCGTCGACCGCGGCGATGCGGATGGTGATCCGGCCCCGCGCGGGGGTGTGCCCGATGGCGTTGTCGACCAGTGCGGAGAGCACCCGTCTCAGGGCGGGCCTGACCCCGAGCACCGGGTACTGTCCCGCTTCCATCCGAAGGACCGCGACCAGCCCGCGCTCCGCCAGGCGGCCTGCTTCGGCGGCCAGCAGTTCGGCGGCGACGTGGGCCAGATCGACCCGTTCGCGTTCGGGCACATGCGACCGCAGCCGGGCCCCGCGCAACACGTCGTCGAGGACCTCGCCGAGTTCGCGGGTGCCGGCCACCATGCGCCGCAGTTCGGCCGCGATCGGCTCGGGCAGGTCGTCCGCGCTGCGCAGCATGAGCTGGCCGCGCGTGTGCAACCGGGTCAGCGGGGCCCGTAGTTCGTGGCTCGCGTCCGCGACGAACCGGCGGCGTAGGTCCAGCAGCTTCGCCACCGGATCGATCGCCCGACGGGCCACCCGGACGCTGGCGGTCACCGCGACGAGCAGGGTCGCCAGGCCGCCGCCGGTCAGTACGGCCACCCATCGCCGTCGGTCCTGCCGTTGGCGGTGTTCGTCGAGGACCGCCTGCCGCACTTCGGTCCCGAACCGGTCGGTGCGTACCCGGTAGACGGTGCCGTTGACCGACACGGTCTCCTCCAGTGGGCCTCCGTCGATCGCGACGGCCCGCATCGAGTCGCGGAGCGGAAAGCCCGCGGGCGCCCCGGAAGGAGCGTCCCAGTCCTCGCCGGACTGGACGAACAGCCACAGGCCGGAGCGGGCGTCACCGGGATCGCCCCGGTGGAGGGCGTGGTCGAGGGGACGTGCGGCGGCACTGTCCTGTTGGTGCCCGGCGGCCAGGAAGACCAGACCGCCGACGAGCAGGATGATGCCGCTGATCCCGACGGCGAGACTCGCCGCCACCGACAGTCGGGCACAGCGCAGAATACGATTTTCGCGGTCCTGAACCGCTCCGGTCATAGGGTGCCGATCTGGTAACCCAACCCGTGCACGGTACGCACGACGCCTGTTCCCAGCTTGCGCCGGAGATAGTGCACATAGGTGTCCACGATTGAGTCGGAGTCGGCCCCGTCGAAGACGTGACGGCGCAACTGGCTGCGGCTGTGCACCGCCCGGGGTCGCGTCGCGAGCGAACGGATCAGCGCGAACTCGCGGCCGGACAGGCGCACGAATCCCCCGCCCGGTAATTGGACCCCACGCAGCGCCGTGTCGAGCCGGGCCGCCCCCAGCGGAATGGTGTCCGCGTCGTCGGTGACACGCCGGCTCAATGCCCGTATCCGGGCCAGCAACTCCGCCACCTCGAACGGCTTGGCGAGGTAGTCGTCGGCCCCGGCGTCGAGCCCGTCGATGAGGTCGGCGGTGTCGCCGAGCGCGGTCAACACCAGGATGCGGGCGTTGACGGCCCGCTGGCGCAGCCGTACGACCACGTCCAGGCCGTCGATTCCGGGCAGCCCACGGTCCACGACGATCACCCGGTACGACCGGGTCAGCCCGAAGTGGAGGCCGCGCTGGCCGTCGGCGACGCGGTCGGTGGGATAGCCCTCGTCGGTGAGCAGGTCAACCAACATCTCGGCAAGCTCGTTGTCGTCCTCCATGAGGAGAAGCGGAGATGAGCCGTTAGTTGAACGCCCGTCCATCTCGACATAGTGGCATCCATGGAGATGATTGTCATGGGGATAGTGGAGAGTTCATCCGTATGGTGAGAGGTCAATGATTTGGAACGACTCCAAACTCCCGTGCGCGCTGTCGACAATTCCGTGGTGGCGCGTGGGGAATCAGCGCGCATTAGTTGGGGCGAAGGTGCACGTCCGGCTCCGGGCCGCCCGCTCCGGCAGCCGTCGGTCGCCGCCCCTCCCGCGCGTACGCCTCCGCCTGGATCCGGTAGAGCGTGGCGTACCGGCCACCGGGGACGGCCACCAGTTCCCGGTGGCTGCCCGCCTCGACGAGCCGTCCGTGGTGCAGGGTGAGGATGAGGTCCGCGCCGGTGACCGTGGAGAACCGGTGCGAGACGATGACCGTGACGGCGTTCGTGCCGGCCGCCGAGCGGCGCGAACGCTCCATCTGCCGGTCGAAGATCTCCTGCTCGCTCGGAGCGTCGAGGGACGCGGTCGGCTCGTCGAGCAGGACCAGCAGCGGCTCCGGGCGCATCGCGGCCCGGGCCAGGGCGGTCTTCTGCCACTGTCCCTCGGACAGGTCCACCCCACCGAGGGCGGCGTCCAGTTCGGTGTCCAGGCCGTCCGGAAGCCGGTCCACCAGTGCGGTGGCGTCGACCTCGCGCACCGCCGCCGCGATCCGCTCCCGGTCCGACAGCCGTGGCAGGTCACCGACGCCGACGTTCTCGGCGAAGCGGGTCGGGAACCGGCCGAAGTCCTGGAACGTGGCGCTGATCCGCGACCGCCAGGTCCGGGTCTCCAGCTCGTCCAACGGCACGCCGTCGACGAGGATCCGTCCGGTGTCCGGCTGGTACAGCTTGCCGAGGAGCTTGACCAGCGTGGTCTTGCCGGACCCGTACTCGCCGACCAGCGCGACCACCGATCCGGCCGGCAGGTGCACGCTGATGTCGGCCAGGGCCGGCCCGGTCGCGCCGGGATACCGGTAGCCGACCCGGTCGAGGGTGATCCCGTGACGCAACCGGGGCGGCGACGGGGCGCTCCCACCGACCCGGGTCCGCTGCGCGCGGACATGGTCGCGAAGCCACAGGTACGGTTCGATCACGCGCCCGGCGCTGGCCACGTTGGTGGTGTAACGGACCCCGGTGTAGACCGACTGCCGCAGCGCGGCGGCGACGGTGACGGCAAGCACCAGATCACCGGCCGAGCCGGCGCCCCGGGCGGCCTGGTGCACGACCAGCACCAGTGCGGCACCGAAACCGGCGGTGAACAGCAACCAGCCCGCCATCCGCCATCCGGCGGCGACCAGCTGGGCCCGCAGCCGCAGCCGCACCGCCTCGTCCCACGCGGCGGCCTGCCGGCGGGCCAGCTCGGCACCCGCGCCCGCGACCCGGATCTCCTTGCCGGCGGCGGGATCGGTGGCCAGGTCGAACAGGTGCCGCTGCCGGCGGATCGGCGCGGCGGCGCGGAGGTCCGCACGGATGATGGCGCTGTTCCCCCGCTGGTCGAACCAGAGCGGTACGGCGGCGAAGACCAGCAGCCACAGCAGCCAGGGGTTCACCGTGCCGAGCAGCAGCAGCATGACGGTGAGTTCCAGCACCGCGAAGAGGACCCCGTTGGCGGACCAGAGGCTCAGGACGATCTCCCAGCCGGCGTTGCGGACCAGGGTGAGCCTGTCCTGGAAGTCGCTGCGTTCCAGATGTTCCAGACCGTCGAGGGTGGTGATGTCGCGGTGGACGCGCGGATTGAGGTCCAGGACGGCGACCCTGCCGATGAGGATCCCGGCGGTGTGCGAGTCCAGCGCGCCGAGCACGATGCCCGCCGTGCCGGCCAGCCCGGCACCCGCCGCGCCGGCGACCGCGCCACCGGCGTCACCGCGGATCATCGCGTCCACGGTCACCCGCAGGGCCAGCGCACCGCCGATGACCGCGGTCGCCATGGCGGCGGGGATGACGAACTGCATGGCGGTCAGCAGCGGGGCGCGGCGCCAGGAGACGGCGAGCAGTTCGGCCCAGAGGAGCAGGTAACGGTACGGACGGACGGGCTTGGTGTCGGGCGCGGGATGACCGGTCGCCCGGCGGGCCGTCACCCGCGTCCGCCGGTGGCGAACCGGCGGGCCTGGATCGCGAAGAGTTCGGCATACCGCCCCCGGCGGGCGACCAGCTCGTCGTGATCGCCGTTCTCGGTGATCCGCCCCCCGTCGAGCAGCACGATCCGGTCGGCGTGGCGGACAGTGGAGAGACGGTGCGAGATCAGCACGACGCTCGCCCCGCCCCGGTTCCCGGCCAGCCGGCTGAAGACCTCGAACTCGGTCCGGACGTCCAGGTGCGCCGTCGGCTCGTCGAGGACCAGCAGCTCGGCCCCCATCCGGACGGCGTAGTGAGCGCGGGCCAGCACGACCTGCTGCCACTGCCCGCCGGAGAGATCCACCCCGCCGGCCACGGTACGGGCCAGCGGCGTGTCCCAGCCGGCCGGCAGCCGGGCCAGCACCGGTTCCAGGCCGGCGTCCGCGGCGGCGGCGTCGAGCGCGACCGGGTCCGGCGGGTGGTCGCCCCGGCCGAGGACGACGTTGTCCCGGGCCGGTAGGTGGTAGCGGACGAAGTCCTGGAAGACAATCGCCAGCCGGCTCCGCCAGGCCGCTGCCCCGAGCACCGCGATGTCCACACCGTCGGCGGTGACCCGGCCCTCGTCCGGTTCGTACAGGCCGGCCAGGAGCTTGATCAACGTCGACTTGCCGGCGCCGTTCAGGCCGACCACGGCGAGCAACTCGCCCGGCCGGATCTCCAGGTCCAGGCGATCGAGGACCGGTCGCCGCGCACCCGGATAGCCGAACGAGACTCCCTCGAAGCGGACCAACGGCGGTCCGACCCGGCGTACCCGCGCGGCCCCGTCGGGGCCCGTGCCGGCCGCCGGACGCGAGGCTCCGCCCTGATCCGGTGTGGGCAGCCGGCTGGCCAGGTCCACCGTGGCGCGCAGGCAACCGACCGCCGCGACGGCCACCCGCAGGTCCTCGGTCCACCCCAGCGCCTGGAAGACGGCCACGCCGCTGACGAGCACGGCCGTGGCCGCGACGACCCGGTCGGATCCCACCGGTGCGCCGGCCCCGCCGGCCGCGACCACCGTGTAACCGGCCACCAGCGGCACGCCGACCAACAGCAACTGGCCGGCCTCGCGCGGGATCGTCCGGGCCAGCAACGCCCAGACCGGAGCCTCCATGGCCAGGGCGTGCCGCTGGATCCGGGCGGTCAGCCAGGCGCCGAGCCCGTAGATCCGGATGTCCTTGCCCTCCGCCGGCGAGGTCGCCACATCCTGCCACCGCTGGCCACGGGCTCCGTCGAGGGTCCCGGCCCGCCAGACCGCGATGCCCCGGGCGGCGTCCCGCTGCCGGAGCACCCCGTTCAACAGGGCGGGAAGCAGCAGCGCCGGCACCAGCCAGCCCGCGTACCGGGCCAGCACCAGGCAGCCGCCGGCCACCCCGACCAGGTTGCCGGCCAGCCGCAGGCCGGCGACGGCACCGGCGCCGGGGGTCTGCTCGGTCCAGTTCTCCGGGTCGGCCCGCGCCGCCCGGATCAGTGCCCGGACCTGCGGGTCCTCCAGTGGAGCGATGGTCGAACCGGCGGCGGCCAGGCCGGCCACCCGCGCCCGGTGCGCGCCGTCGACGCGGGCCGTGGCCAGGAACGCCAGCGGCGCCACCGCGGTGTCCACGACATGCCCGAGCACCAGCACCAGGACGAACACGAGCAACGGCAGCGCCACCGCCGACAGCGCCGCGTCGGCGGGTACCGCGCTCTGGATCCTGCCCACCAGGTGTGCCATCGCCACCGCGCCGGCCGGTGGCAGCAGGGCACCGAGGACGAGCAGCAGCGCCAGCGCGACCGTCAGCGGCGCCCGGGCCGCGCGCAGCGCGACGGCCAGCAGCCGTACGTCACCCAGGATCGCCACCGGTACCTCCTGTCGTTCGCCGGCCCTAGACCGTCGGTCACGTGGGCCAGGTGGTGTGCGCGACGGGCGGCGACCTGCCCGGACCGGCAGCCGCCGAATCGGTCATGGCCGAGGCGGTCCCTGGGTGGCCCACGACCATGCCTGCCGGGGATCGCGGCGCCACGGGTCGAAGGACTCCAGCCACCAGGTGGCCCCGGCGGCCCGGTAACCGGCGACCAGGGCCCGGGCGCGCGGCAGGTCGTCCGGTGGGAGCCGACCTGGGACCGCCACCGTCCATCCGGAGGCCCGGGCCGGGGTCGCCGCCAGGATGGCGACGAGTTCCGCCTGATCCGGTCCGCGCAGCCCGCCGCCGGGTTCGCGCACCATCGGGACCACACCGTCCCAGCGCGCGGCCCGGGCCAGCGGCCCAGGGTTGCTGGCCGGCCAGGTGGCGGCGACCCAGACCGGGATCCGGGGCCGCTGTACCGGCGGCGGCAGGAACACCACCCGGTCCAGGCGTACCTGGTCGCCCCGGTGGCTGACCTCCCGGCCGCTCCACAGCCGGTCCAGCACCGCCAGCGACTCGTCCACCCGCCGGGCCCGCGCGGCCACGTCCGGGTCGAGGCCGAACGCGGCGAAGTCCGTGTCACCGCTGGCGCCGAGACCCACGCCGAACACCAGCCGGCCGCCCGAGACGTGGTCGAGGGTGGCGGTCTCGCGGGCGACCTTCCACGGTTGCCGCTGGGCGAGCGGGGTGACCAGGGGCCCGCCCCGGATCCGCCGGGTGCCGGCCAGGATCGCGGTGACGGCGGTCCAGGCGTCGGCCAACGGCAGCCGGGTGGCCCGGTCGAGCAGCAGGTGGTCCCAGAGGAACACCCCGTCCCAACCGGATCCCTCGGCGGCCCGGGCGAGTCGCAGCAGCCGGGCGGGATCGGCGTAGTAGCCCGCGTTCGGCAGCAGCAGGCCGAACCGCAGCCCGTCGCCGGCCGGCCCGCCCGCCGCCGACGGAGCGGCCGGGCTCACCGGCCCACCCGACCGGCCGCGAGGATCCGCCGAGCCGCCTCCTGCCCGGACCTGACCGCACCTTCCAGGTGGCCGTAAAACTCGGCGCAGCGTTCGGTTCCGGCCCAGTAGACC
>NZ_SMKD01000199.1 GCF_004348595.1 Micromonospora sp. KC723 | reverse complement strand
CGCCCGCACCCCGGCACCCCCGGGACCCCGCCGTGGAACCGGGTGGTCGAGCCGGCGTGGGGGGTGGTGGACAAGCTGCGCGACGCGGTCACCGGGCGGCGGACGTACCCGGTCGACCTCGATCGTGACCCGGACTGATCGACGCCGATACGTTCGGGGCCTTCCCCTGACCGGTACGTGGTCCTACCGTCACGTTATGAATCTGGAGCTGCGGCACCTGCGGGTGGTCTGCGCGATCGCCGAGACGGGGAGCGTGACCAAAGCGGCATCGACTCTCGGCCTGGCACAACCGGCCCTGACCGCGCAGCTCCAGCGCATCGAACGCACGCTGGGCGGCCCGCTGTTCGAGCGGGACCGGCGGGGCGCCCGCCCCACCGCGCTGGGGGAGCTGGTGCTGGCCCGGGCACGGGTGTTGCTGCCGGCGATGAAGGGCCTGCAGGACGAGGCGGCCCGGCTGGCCGGGGCGGACGACAGCCTCGCCCGCTACCGGTTCGGCGGCGTGAACAGCCCGATCCTCGGCCGGCTGGTGCACCGGCTCGCCGCCGAGCAGCCGCAGGCGCAGATCACCACGTACGCGTCCTGGTCGGCCGACGAGCTGGCCACGCTGGTGGCCGGGGGGCGGCTGGACTTCGCGCTGACCGGCATCTGCGGGGACGCCAACCCGCCGGCCGAGTTCGGCCTCAGCTGGCGGGAGGTGGCCGTCGACCCGGTGCTGGTGCTGCTGCCCACGTCGCACCCGATGGCCGGTCGGGACGAGGTCGGCCTGGCCGAGCTGAGCCACGAGCAGTGGGTGGCCGCACCGGGCGACGGGTGCTTCGGCGACTGCTTCGCCGCCGCCTGCGCCCGCGCCGGCTTCACCCCCCGCAAGGTGTACGAGACCGACGTGCGCGGCTGCATGGATCTGGTCGACGCCGGGGAGGCGGTGGCGCTCTGCCAGGCCACCTTCCGTCCGGTGGCCGGCCTGGTGACCCGCCGGTTGGCCGGCACGCCGCTGCGGTGGCGGCTGCTGCTCGGCTGGCACCCCGACTCCCCCGCCGCCCGGGTCGCCGAGCCGGTGCTGGAGGGCGCGGTGGCCGCGTACACCGACTCCCTGGCCGTGCACCCGGACTATCTGGCCTGGCTGCGGCACCACCCCGAGTTCGGGGCCCGCTCGGCGCCGGACCGGCCGGGGGTGCGAACGGCCTGACGACGGGTATCAGAGGCGGTATGACCGATCTCTACCCCACCGGCGACGAACGGGAGCTGCTGCGCCAGGCGGCTGCCGCGCACACCGCCGCCGCCCGCGACGTCGAGGCGTTCCTGCGCCGCCTGCCGGAGGTGCCGGACCCGGCCGACGTCACCGAGTACGCCACCCTGCTCAGCCGCGAGGAACGCACCCTGGCCGACCGGCAGGCCGCCGCCACCGCCGCCGGCCTGCAACTGCCCAGTCTGGAGTCCTGACCCAGACCGGCGAGCGCGCCCGCGGACCACCCGGTCCACGGGCGCGCTGCCGCGGTCAGCGTTCGACCAGGACGTCGTGCCCCAGGTCGAGCAGGGCGTGCCGCCACTCGTCGTCGGAGTTGCCGGCACGCGGCTTCTCCGCCGTCAACGCCCGGATGCGGTCGATCGCCTCCCGCATCACCTCGATGTCCTCCGGGGTCAGGTCCACCTTGCGTTTGGTCAGCACCCGCAGGATCCGCCGGCCCGGCTCCGGCAGGTCGAGGTCCGGGTTCGGCCCGAACGACTCCTCCCCGGAGCCGCGGGTGAGCAGCCACTGCCGCAGCTGTTCGGAGGGGACGTTGACCTCGGCGTGGAAGTCCTCCCAGATCACTTCGACCTCGGGGTCGAGTCGCTGCTCGCGTGCCATCACGCCTCCTCTTCCGGTCGCCCCGCCGGGGCCGGCTCCCCGTCGGTCTGCTGCTTCAGGCCCTCCGGCGGCACCTTCACCCGGGCCGGGTTCGCCGTCGGCGGGGCGAGGATCGGTTCCGTACGCTCGGTGTTCTCCCTGGTCTCCTCCGGTTCGGTCATGGGTCCGCCCTCCGCGTCATCGTGGGTGGGACGTGGTGGCCGGGGTGTAGCCGTGGTCACCGGCGGCCGTCTCGAAGGTGAGCTGGCCCTCGCGGGCGTCGACGGTGACCTTCTGGCCGGGCGAGATCTCGTTCTCCAGCAACATCCGGGACAGCCGGTTGTCGACCTCTCGCTGGATGACCCGGCGCAGCGGTCGCGCCCCGAACTCCGGCTGGTAGCCGTGCTCGGCCAGCCAGTCCACGCCGGCCGGGGTGACGTCGACCTGGACGTCCTGGGCGTGCAGCCGGCGGCGGGTCTCCGCCAGCAACAGCTCGGTGATCTGCCGCAGCTGCTGGGCCTCCAACCGGCGGAAGATGATGGTCTCGTCGATCCGGTTGAGGAACTCCGGGCGGAAGGTCTCCTGAAGCCGGCGCATCAGCCGTTCCCGCAGCTCGTCGCTCTCCCCCGTGTCGGCGGACCCGCCGGCGCCGAAGCCCACCGCCCGCTGGGTGCCGGTGATCAGCTCCGCGCCCAGGTTGCTCGTCATGATCAACACGGTGTTCTTGAAGTTCACCGTCCGGCCCTGGCTGTCGGTGAGCCGGCCGTCGTCGAGCACCTGCAGCAGGATGTTGAACACGTCCGGGTGGGCCTTCTCGACCTCGTCGAGCAGCACCACCGCGTACGGGCGGCGGCGCACCGCCTCGGTGAGCTGGCCGGCCTCCTCGTAGCCGACGTAGCCGGGGGGCGCCCCGACCAGCCGGGCCACGGTGTGCCGCTCCTGGAACTCGCTCATGTCCAGCCGGACCATCCGGTCGGCCTCGCCGAAGAGCGCCTCGGCCAGGGCCCGGGCCAGCTCGGTCTTGCCGACACCGGTCGGGCCGAGGAACAGGAAGCTGCCCATCGGCCGGTTCGGGTCGGCCAGCCCGGTACGGGAGCGGCGCACCGCCTCGGCCACCGCGGTGACCGCGTCGTCCTGCCCGACGACCTTCGCGTGCAGTTGGCCTTCCAGTCGCAGCAGCCGCTCCCGCTCCTCCTCGGTGAGCTGGCTGACCGGGATGCCGGTGGCCCGGGAGACCACCTCGGCGATCTCCGCCGGGCCGACCGACGGGACGTGGGTGCCGCCCTCGTCACCCTGGGCGCGGCGCAGCTGCTCCTCGATCTCGGCCAGCCGGTCGCGCAGGCTGGACGCCTTCTCGTACTGCTCGTCGGCGACGGCCTGCTCCTTGTCCCGGCGTACCTCGTCGAGCTGCCGTTCCAGTTCCCGCACGTCGGAGGCGGGGGTACGGGTGCGCAGCCGGACCCGCGCGCCGGCCTGGTCGATCAGGTCGATCGCCTTGTCCGGCAGGTAACGGTCGGTGACGTACCGGTCGGAGAGCTCGGCGGCGGCGACCAGCGCCTCGTCGGTGAACCGGACCTGGTGGTGGGCCTCGTAGCGGTCCCGCAGGCCACGCACGATGGCCACGGTGTCCTCGACGCTGGGCTCGGGCACCAGCACCGGCTGGAACCGCCGGGCCAGCGCGGCGTCCTTCTCGATGCTGCGGCGGTACTCGTCCAGTGTGGTCGCGCCGATGACCCGCAGCTCGCCCCGGGCCAGCGCGGGCTTGAGCATGTTGGAGGCGTCCATGCCGCCCTCGCTGCCGGCGCCGCCGGCGCCGACCAGCGTGTGGATCTCGTCCAGAAAGATGATCAGCTCGTCCCGGTGGGCCCGGATCTCCTCGATCACCTTCTTCAGCCGCTCCTCGAAGTCACCCCGGTACCGGGTGCCGGCGACCAGACCGGCGAGGTCGAGCTGCACCACGCGCTTGCCGATCAGGGTCTGCGGCACGTCGCCGTCGCAGATCCGCTCCGCCAGTCCCTCCACGATGGCCGTCTTGCCGACGCCCGCCTCGCCGATGAGCACCGGATTGTTCTTGGTCCGCCGGGACAGGATCTCCACGGCCTGCTCGATCTCGTCGGCCCGCCCGATCACCGGGTCGATCTGGTCGTTGCGGGCCAGGTCGGTGAGGTCCTGCCCGTACTGGTCGAGGGTGGGGGTGCCCCGGTCCGGCCTCGGCCCGCCCATCGAGCCGCGCTCGGCGCTGGCGGCCTGCAACGACTCGGGCTGGATCCGCCCGGCGGCGAGCATCCGGCCGGCCGGCGACTCCGGGTTGAGCGGCAACGCCATCAGGATGTGCTCGGGCCCGATGTAGTTGGCTCCCATCGCCCGGGAGAGCTGGTGGGCGTCGAGCAGCGCCCGCTTCGCCGCCGGGGTCAGCGACAGATTCGGCGGCACCTCGCCGCCGGGCACGCCCTCGCCCCGGCCGCCGAGGGCGTTGACCAGCGTGTCCGGGTCGGCACCGGCCCGGCGTACCAGGTCACGCAACGGCTCGCGTTGCAACGCCGCCCACAGCAGGTGGTCGGTGTCCAGGTCGTTGCTGTGCTTCTGGGCGGCCCGCCGCGCGGCGTCGGCCAGCATCTCCCGGGCGTCGGCGGTCATCAGCCGGGTGATGTCGACCCGGTGGGCCGGTCGGCGTCCACTCTCGCCCCGACCGAAGTACCGGGCCAGGAACTCGTCCCACGGGTCGGCGCCGTAGTCACCGGGTCCCATCATCTTCCCCTCCGCTCCTCGGGGCGCGGCACGCCTCGCCCAGGGCGACCCCGCGGGCGCGGCACGATCGCCGGTGGCTACCCGACGGCCGCCGCGACAAACGCGCCGGGATGGCAGGCTGGGGGCATGGACACCCGCCCGCTGCTGATCGTCGACGGCGCCAACGTGGTCGGGTCCCGGCCCGACGGCTGGTGGCGGGACCGGGCTGCGGCGGCGGCCCGGCTGCGGGACGCCCTGGCCCCGCTGGCCACCCGGGGGCTGCCGCCCGAGTTGTCACCGCCGGTGGAGGTGGTGCTGGTGGTGGAGGGTGCGGCCCGGGAGGTGGGTGGGACTGCCGAGGTACGGACCGTGCCGGCTCCTGGCTCCGGGGACGACACCATCGTCGACCTGGTAAGCGACGCCCCGCGGCGCCGACGCCTGGTGGTGACGGCCGACCGGGGACTGCGGGCCCGGGTGACCGCCCTCGGTGCCGAGGTCCACGGCCCCCGGTGGCTGCCCCGCCCCTGACCCGCGCCACCGGCGGCCACGCCCCGGTGGCGCAGGGCGGGCGACCGGGAAGGCGTTCTGCGACGTGACCGGCCCCGCGAGCGTGCAGTCCCGCCAGTGGGACCCGGTGGGGTGCGGGTGGGACCGCGCCGGTGGACGGGCGGGACAGGGGCGCACGTCGGAAGGCAGATCGCGCCGGAGCGGGCGGAGAATGTCCAGGGTGGAAGTTCGTTGCGGCCCGGGTATGCGTTGTAATGGACGTCTCCCCGCCCCCAGGAGGTCATCGTGGCGAGCGTCGCCGAACTGAAGGCAGCCATCGAGGTCGCCCTCCAACAGATCGGGGACGGTCAGACAGCGGTCCAGGCCGCCGGCGAGAAACTCGCCGAGGCGCAGCAGACCCTCGCCGGGGCCCTGGAGGGCAGCGGGCACGAGACCGTGGAGGCGGCCCAGGCGTCGCTGACCCAGGCCGGCCAGGAGCTGGAGGAATGCCTCGCCGCGACACTGGTCGCGGTGGAGCAGGCGCAGCTCTACGTCTCGACCCTCTGAGCGGCCGCCGTGTCCATCGTGGAGGACGTCGGGGCGCAGGTGCGCGCCGCCGCCGAGGAGTTCCCCCTCGCCCAGCTCGCCCTGGCGTTGGAGAAGTTCGGCCAGGCCACCGAACGGCTGCGCTGGGTCCGGCAGGAGTCGGCGAACCCGATGGGAGTGCCGGAACTCGCCGCGGCGGTCGAGCACGCCGAGGCGGCCGGGCATGCCCTGCGGGTGGCCCAGGAGCAGCTGTCGGCCTACCTGGCCGCGATCGGGCTCGCCCCGGACGGCTCCCCACCCGCGCCGCCGGCGAGCCGGGCTCCCAGACACGACGCAGCCCGCGAGGAGGCGGCGCCACCCGCCGCGCCGCCGGTCGAGCAACGGGAGGACCCCACCGTCACGCGCTGGTGGTCGGTGCGGGTCGCCGAGTTGACCGGCGGCCGGGAGGGCTCGCCGGACGAGCCCGACGAACGGATCGCCGACTCCCGGGAGCTGCTGCGCCGGGTGGTGGGCGGGGTCCGTTCCGGCGACCGCGACCGGCTGCGCCGGGAGCTGCGCGGCGCGCACGCCGACGTCGGCCTCGGCATGGCCGCGATCACCCCGCCGCTCCTGCGCGACCTCGCCGGCGAGCTGCTCGGGCACCCGCCCCGCGCCGACGACCTGGGGCGGCTGCGCGGCGAGCTGGACGGTCGGGTCCGCGACCTGCTCCCCGGGCTGCCCCCGCCCGTGCTGGACACCCTGCTCACCCGGATCTGCCGGATGCCCCCGCCACGGCGGGGTGAGGGCGAGGAACAGCCGCACGCCGCCGACCCGGCCGTCACCGCCGGGGTGGTGACCGGGGTGCTGCTGTCCCGGCTCGGCCGCGAACTGCCCCGCCCCGAAGAGACCGATCCACGCCGGGAGGCGGTGGCCGAGAGCAGGCCCGCCGGCCGGGCGGGCGCGACCGGAGCGGACGGCGAGCGGCGTGGCTGACCTGCGCGGCCACCTGGTGTCCCGGGTACGTGGGCTGCTGTCGGAGGCCCTCGGCGCCACCCGTACCCGGTTGACCGCCGCCGAGACGGAACTGGCCGCCGCCCGGGAGCGGCTGGCCCGGACCCGACGGGCCGCCGCCGCCGTGCCGCAGCGGGTCGCCGCCGAGCGGGACCGCCGGCTCACCGAGATCGACGACCGGCACGCCACCCGGATCACCGAGCTGGCCCGGCGCGCGGCCGCCGCGGCGGTGCGGGAGGCGCCCGGCGCGGCCTCCGCGCCGTGGGCCGAGTGGCGGCCCACCCCGACCGGCCGGGGCGAGCCCGTCGGTCCGGTCCGGGTGGGCACGCTGCGTATCCCCGGCGCGGAACCGGTCCCGGGGCTGGTGCCGCTGCTGGACGCCGGGCACGTGCACCTGTCCGGTTCCGACCGGCACGGCGGCGACGCGGTCGTCGCCGCGCTGCTGCTGCGCGGCGTCGGCCGGGCCGATCCCGGCGCGGTGCGCCTGCACGGGTACGACCCCGAGCACCTGGGCGGCGGCCTGGCCGGGTTCGCCCCGCTCGGCACCGCCGGGCTGCTCACCTTCGTCGGGCCCGGCGGGCTGGGGCGGCTCCTCGACGACCTGGTGGAGCAGATCCGCCGGATCAACGAGACGGTCCTCGCCGGCGAGTACGCCTCGCTGCGCGAGTTGGCCGCGGCGACCGGCCGCCGGCCCGAGCCGTGGCGGGTCGCGGTGCTGCTCGGCGGGGACGAGCCGTCCCGGCACGAACGCGGCCAACTGGACCGGGTGGTCCGCACCGGCGCGGCCTGCGGGGTCCACCTGGTGGTCCGCGGCATCGACCTGCCCGACGACCCGACCCTCACCCGGATCCTCGCCGACCCCGGTGCGGCCCGCGTCGGCGGCCCGACCGGCCTGCCGGTACGCCTCGACCCGCCACCGCCGGCCGCGCTGGTCACCGAGACCTGCCGGGAGATCGCCTCCCGGGTCAACGCCGGCCCGCCACCGACCCCCTTCACCG